>JAITTF010000090.1 GCA_031287215.1 Bacteroidales bacterium | reverse complement strand
AGATTCTTCTTGAGATGCCTCTTTTTTAAATGTAGGTTCCCCGGAAAGATTAGTGTATAGCTCTGACAAACTGTCTATTCCCAGAGAATATTTTATTTCTCTAAACTTTTCACGGAGTTCGGAAAAGAACCTTCTCATTTTAGGGGTTGACTTTTATTAGCAGGTTTAATACATTTGCCTTTTTAGTTGTGCATCGTGGTAAAAATCGACAGCAATATCCTTGAGCATTTTTAAAAGTGAGATTATTGATGCTACGGCAAAAAAAAGGAATAATCCATTAAGAAACAGTTTGTACATACTAAAATTATTCAATATTTCATAAATTCCCGCGACGGCACTTCTTATCAATATCCATGAGAAATATGCGTAAAAAGAAGTAGAAAAGATGGAATAAAAGCCTATTACATATGTTTGGATATTACCAAATTCTAAATGGATATTGTGTTTTATGCGAAATAGCTTATAGACTAATTTCTTTTCCATGTCGAATTCGACATTTCAAGGCTTTTTGTCTTAGTATGTGTTATAATGTATTTAGAAGCGTAATTTAGCTTTTGTAGCGGTGACATAATTTGCTTTTAATTAAGATGGAGATGGTGGAAATGGAGTAAGTAAATTATTAAGAAGAGAAATTGAGGTGGGACAACGAAAGTGAAAAAGAAACGGATTTTATCTGCACTTACAGGGGTTGTAATCAGCTTTTTGGTATTTAACAATACCGTTTTAGGGGTATTTACAACTTATAACCCTACGGCGCATGCCGCAGACATGGGTCAAAACGGTTTTGCACATCAGAGAGATAATTATCCATGGTGCTTGGTTACTTGTCTGAAGCTAGTACTCAGAGATGTAAATGATCGATATCCAGCAGCAGGCGGAGCTGCTCCGCTACCTGGTCACTTACACGCAGCCACAATACACTCGATTGCTCCGGGTGGAGGACCTGTTCCCGTGCCTGCACCTATTGCAGCGGTTCCAAATAGCAGATGGGATATTGAGGAAACATTTATAAGAAGCCTATTTTTGCAACACAATGTTACAGGGGATCGTGATATTCTTTCAAGATTAGCTGACGGACGAGCAGCGGCCTTTACAAATATAACAAATACCTTGTTTAATAGACATTTTAATGGCGAGATAGCAGCTCAGGCGATGGCTCTTGTTGCAACTGATGTGAGAAGATTTGGATTTTTCGATGGGTTGTTGGGAACGCTCCCAGTAGCTAATCTGCAAACGTTGTGGGACAACTTGCGAGCTCCTACAGCTATTGAAAATACAGTGAAACAAATATCAGACCAAGCCCTACTTGCCGAGGTAGATAGAATGGCAACAAACGGAGGTGGCGGATTTGCGGTAGGTGGCGGGGCAGGTATTCATGACATTGGAGCGAGTAATGCTAATTATGTTGCTGCTATCGGCCAAATACAAACGGAGGTAGTAAATCGGCATATGCCCATTCTTATATTCCAAAATCCACGGGGGCAAAGGCATGCTTGTGTTGTCGTTCAAACTTTAACTTTGCCCGGTGGTATAATTGTCTTGCGGGCATATAATCCGCGTGGACATCGTTTTGATATCCTTTCAGACAAACGAATTTCTGATATGGGGGCAGGTGGAGAAGAAAACTGGAATCTAGTCCAATACATTACTTTTAATTATTAATTGTATTAATAATATATCAAAAACTTTGAAAGGAAGCGTATTTATGAAAGCGAAGAAAAAAATCGTAGTATTGACGTTGGTGGCTGTATTTATGGGGAACTTTTGCACAGTGGGTTTATGTATGGAGGAACAGACTAAGAAAAGCATATACTTGCCAGAGACTAGTTGGGTGATACCTAAAATAGAAGAACAATTTGGTAAGATTTATAAAGGGAAACAAAACTGGAACAAAGAAGTGTCTCTAGGCTACTCTTGTATAGACCACAAAGTTGCGGAAGTAGAAGCCAATCCAATAAAGGTATTTGCTTCGACACAAAAAGTAAGTTTGAGAATCCCAATAACATTTAATTTTGCTGATGGGGAAGAAGTTGATATCGGTGATTTGTTTTTATCAATGGTGATTACTTTTGATAAGCCTATTGATAATATTAAACATGTCATGATTCAAGATCATGTTTCAGAGGAACTTAAATACCATATTGAGGTAATAAACCCAAGTTCGAGAGATTGTAAAGAAGAAATAGAGAAGATGGCAACAAAAGAGACCGACGATGCAAAAGCACAAGAGATAGGTTTGGCGAATAATGTTGATATAGAAATATTCCCTGTTAGTATGGGAACCTACACATGGGGTTACGCTTTGATCGCTCCAAATAAGAATCCGTTGTTTTGGTGTCGGCAAGGAGTCGACACATATGAGGAAGATAAATTTTACGAGTTGAAGGAAGTTTTGAATTCTTATTGGAAGTACGTAGAAAAGCAGGAAGAATCATATGTAAGAAGTTCTTGGGTATAAAACATTGAATTATCTTCATACGGAAAAATCTTAAAGCACTCACGAAAAAGCCAGTTGTATATTTTCATACAGCTGGTTTTTTTGATTCAAAAATGGAATTAAAAATACGCTAAACAGATACAGAGTGTGTGATTTAAATATTCGTGATAATGACGGAGAATGAGAAAACCGTCATTAATTGCGTTTTAGGGAATTGAGGAAGTGGAGTTAATGGCTTTGTGATAGGAACAATCGAGGATATA
>JAITTF010000034.1 GCA_031287215.1 Bacteroidales bacterium | reverse complement strand
ATAGGTATTATACAAACTGCTTCCCATATGCTCTATAAGCATTTCGCGAGCTGCAGGACAATTTACTTTTTCTTCCCATAATTTTTTTACAGATGGCAATCCTCTAAAATAGTGTGCCAATGCCTGCACTCCCATAGAGATATTGGCTCCCCCATGTGGCGAATCGTAAGAGACCCACAAACGGCAGTTGTGTTTGCCATAATGGGTATTGGCATTAGGATTGGCCTCCATGTAGGCCAACGCATAACGGGTAATCTGCCCACCCATGCTGGGCCCAATCACTACTATTTGTTCGTTGCTGTTATTCTCTGCCAACCTGTTATTTATCCAGTTGATTACCTGAATGCACAACATGGCATTCTTCTCTATATACCCTCCGCCTTCACGTGGATCTAAGATGACCAAGTCGTAACCGTAATCCTCCAATAATTGACGCCCTATGTTGAGAGAATCGCCAACATGTGCAGTAGTATCAGGATCAGGATAATCAAACATTTTCCAAAGCGATTTTCCTCCACTATCATGTGATTCCCAATGTCGTACATTACCCGGATCAAAACCATCCACAAGCAGAATAGGTTTGCGGAGTGTTCTGGTAGAATCGGCATAATAGATCCATACATTACCGGTATAATATTCTTGATCATTGGGGTCCTCTATTTCAGGGCAACCAATGATTGCCGTAAAGGGCGGAAGTGCATTTGCGGCATTACCTCCCTCATATTGATCTATCCATTTCCATCCACTTTTTTGTCGATTGCCCCCGCCGGCTTTGTCTGCCTGTATTTCGTTTTTGTCTATTACATTTATTTGCGAGTATGAAGTAATGGTATCTCCATTGGCAAGAATAGCATTTATGGTGAGAACATAAATGCCGGAGATCTCATAATTAACAGTAATAGTGGTATTTAATCCTACAGTTTGCATTCCATTGCTCTCCCCAAAATCTATCAAAAGTTGTGTAATAGGATTGGGTGTATTATCAAACCGCAATAAATCTCTGAAACGAAAAGCTACTGAAGTTGTATCTATTATTGTTCTAAATGGCGTAGCCAGAAATGAGGTGTATTCCGTGTAAAGAGAAGGAGCAAAAGAACTGTTTTCTCGAATAACACTATCCGCATCAAAATAGAGTTTTTGCCAAATCAAGCTATCAATAATCAGGTTGTAGCGATAGTGTAACAGTCCCACATCCACAATATTTCCTGTTGGGACAATTATGTTTTGCAAATTGTCTGAAGTAAAAGGCAAACGTGCTGCAGGTACAAATGCCGCTTCATATAGCTCTGAATAGGCTTGCACAAAGATGTCGGCATTGGCGGTATCAGGTTGTGTGAATTTGGCTAACCCAGAAAATGGTAACACTCTATTATAGAGTACTCCTGTAGTGGCATCCGTTCGGCTGACGTGCATCAATAGACTGTCAAACATTTGGGTAAAACTCTGCATCTGCGCGTGCAATACGTTTACTGAGAACGATACAGCGATCAGTAAAAAGATTAATTGTTTTTTCATTTGATTGTTATTTTATTGATAAATGGTTTATTTAAAAGTTATTGATTGGTTATAAAAAATAAGCGGACTAAAATATCCGCTTGTGAGGTCTACCACAACCTTGCACCAAATAAACCAGCCCGCTTTAGCGAGCGTTATTTATTTTCGGTGCAGCTTTGAAGGTGGTAGTTTCACAAGCGAAATAGCAAACGCTATTTTATTTATTTAATCTTATTTTACATATTTTATTTATTTAAACATTAATATATTTATTATTCATTAATCAATTTCCATTGATGATTGTTTTTATCGTTAAATTCAATTAATCCTTGATATATGTCGTAGGATATTTCCGTAATCTCCAAAAAATAAATTGACGAAAGATCTGTTCTTTTACTTTTAATTACGTTTTTGTAATTGACTCCATTAACATTCATAACATATTGGTTTTGTTCAAAGTCTAACGGAAACAAAGTTTCACTATTTCCCCTTACGATGTGCCCCATAAAAAGAGATTTATACGTCTTATGAACATTAAGTTGTGCCTTGTTTTTATTAATGGGGTATTGCCAAAAAACAATCGCAAATTTGAAATGAGAAGAAGAATCCATAATATAAATTTCTTTAGTTTCATAAAAGAAGTAATAATGATCAGATACTCCTCCCATTCCAACATTTTCCCAATCTTGTCTAATTTTTCGAGTTATTTCGGAGACCTCAAACTTTCTTTCTTCCCCCACTTCATTTTTAAAGGTGAGGATTTTTCCTACGGTGTAGTGGGGCAGGAGTTTTGCCTCATCCTCTTTTTCAAATCTGTAGGTAACGGGGTCCTTGTCGCAAGCGGAGAATAGTAGGATTGTTACGAGGACAAAGAGTAAATTTGTTAACTTTTTCATTATGAATAATTTTTTCGGGTGAATACTCTCGTTTATTTTAATTGTTTTTTTTATTGTATTAGAAAGTGCGAAAATACAAAATAAAATCTAATAAACGTATGCTTTTCTTAAGAAAAATAAATATTTTAAACGGAAATTTTTATATATGTCTGATTTTTAATTAATTGTGATGTGGAAATTGTTGAAAACTTTTTTTGAGCTGGGGAAGAAACTAAAAACTAAAAATTAAAAATTACGGAAATTCATCGCCTAACCACAAAGGTTGCAAACCTACGGCATGCTGTAATTGCGGCCATATTCTCCTTTTC
>JAITTF010000226.1 GCA_031287215.1 Bacteroidales bacterium | reverse complement strand
AATTCATGAGGGTTTAAAAGTAAAAATTTCCGACAAAATTGGTGATTGGTACGAGGTGCAGATGCCAAACGGAGAAAAAGGATGGATGCAAGCAACCGAATTGGAAATTATTTAGATTTTTTTCGTATCTTTGCGCCCCTAAAAGTAAGCCACTTTAGCTCAGTTGGTAGAGCAACGCATTCGTAATGCGTAGGTCTGCAGTTCGAGTCTGCAAAGTGGCTCTTTTTTATATCCTCAACTTCAAACCGGCAAATACGGTATCAGGCTTTAAAGACATCAGACTGTACATCTCTCCTGCCATACACAAACCACATTCATTACACATTTTGAGACTTTTTCCGGCACATTCCGGCAATTTAGTACCATCAGAGACAATAAAATTAGTAATCCAACAATACTTTTTGAATTTATTGGTTTTCATTGCTTTTAATCCGGAAACAGAATTGATGATAGGATATCCTTGTTTCTTCATCTTGATGATCACATCAATAGTTTCTTTCCGTTCTTTCCACGGTAAAAAGAGATATTCAGTACCTTGATAGGGAGTGTGGAAATTTAAAGAGATGCTTTTTAGGTTGGGATGTTTTTTTACAAATTGTATCGTCTCTCCTACATTAGTATAATTATTGGTATTAATGACCATATTGATACAAATAGAGGAATGATGACAACCATTGATATTTTCCATTAATTTTTCAAAAGTACCTTTGCCTCTGATATAATCATGATGCTCACCTAATCCATCAAGACTCACCCATATAGAGTCGGCATTGAGCGCGTTGAAAGGTTGTTGTGCATTGGTAGTTACTGTAGTAGAAAAAAAACCTATTTGTTTCGCTATGGTTACTAAATCATTAATGGTCTTATCACCATCTTGCCAAAAAAGAGGTTCACCCCCTTCAAAATCGATAAAACGGGCCCCCAACTTGTATGAGTAAGACAACTCCTCTTCAATTTCGTTGAAAGTTTTAATATTTGGATTCTCATCATTGACTACGTTACAATGCCTGCAGCGTAAATTGCAAGCATCAGAGATGAAAATTACCGATTGTAAGGGCGTTTTTTTATTGAAAAATTTAGCTTGAATAAACCATTTAAAAAGATAAAAATATTTCATAAGGAGTCTCTAATAATGAAGTTGCAAAGGTAAACAATTTTTTTAGTTTTTTTTACAACCTCACCACTACCTGTACCTTAATCTCAGTTTTATGGGGCTTCTCTATTAGCTCTAAACCACTACTAATCGTAGTGCGATTGGTGTAATGGGTCTGTGAGAGTTTAAAAGAGAGATCAAAAAAACGAAAGCGGTACTTTAATAATAGAAAATAGCGCCATCCTCGGTAATAATAACCGGTGATGTTGAATGTGTAGAGCAAATCGTCTTCGTAAGCATACAGTCTCTCTTCATAACTATCTGTATCAAAGTATGCTAACCTTGCTTTTGCTGATAAATTGATTTTTGGAAATGAAACCTGAACATCCTGAAATAGAAGATAGCCAAATTTAAAATCACTTTTTACGAATTGATTAAATGCTGTTCTGATTTCTGTCTTTAAAGTGATGTTAGAAAAGGGTTTATAATCAATCCTGCAGCGCAATTTATGTCTGTTATAAGTAACAATCTCCTTATAATACGGATTGTCTGCGCCATTTTGTTCTTTATTTTTATATTGATACGCTATTGAAAAAGAGAAATTACGAGTGATAGATTTTTTAATACTATAACCAAAATCGAACCCTGTAGAAGGTTTATCCACGAGGTATCGAAGCCACACAAAATGATAAATATCTGAGTATAGAGACATCTCTAATCCCTTTTTAGAGATTAGATCCGCCACAAGATAGAATCCTGTTTCATTTTGCACGGAAGTCCCTTCTCTGAAAGCATTAGCTAATAAGCCTACATATTGAGGATGATAATATCTAAAGAGCGCACTAAATCTAAAACGCGAATCGAGTTGGAAAAGTGCTCCTTGTAAAACGGCGGGTGCAAAGCCATTGCCCAAAGCGGCTTCCCCAAACAGCACTACCTTTCCTGCTAACAGTTGATAATCAAGACTTACATTATAACTGTCTTTCCCGGAAAAAGCGTAGAGCCGATAGGGTTCTTCTTTAGGTAGAATCTCTTTTGTAAAATGTGAAGCTACCCCTTGAATGCCCATCTTCAACAGGACTCCTTGATAACGGAATCCTGCTCCCCACACATGTTGCATGAGCGAATGCCGTTTTTCTATCTCAGATTCACTACGATGAAATCCATGAACAGATAGCACATTTTCAAAATAGTACTCCTCTTCTATTTCTGCTATTTTTCCATCAAAAAAACGATGCCCGTAGAAGAGTATGCCTGAAAACTTTTGATTACCAATAGTTGTAGCGATACCCATTAAGGGGTCACTTTCGTTCATTGGGGCAGCAGAAGTGATGCCGGCAGGGAATTTGCGAATGTTGACAGCACTGCTGCCTTTTCCACTCATCAATCCACTGCCGGCAATCAATCCTTGCCCAAAGCCTACTCTAAAATTGCCAATCGTCAGTATTTTTAATGTGCCAACATCTTTTACATTCAAAAAAAAGGCATAATGGTCAAATCCTTGTTTACTACTGCCTTTAAAGAACTCCTCTCCGGGGTCTTTTTCGGCTGATAAGGCAAAATTGACATGTTTACTTGTAAATTTATAACGAAAAAGAAGATGTTGTGGCGTACCCAGATAGTGCGTTTTCCGTGTTTTATCGTATCCTTGTTTATTTTCTAATACTTGCCCATATCGCAGTAATATTTCCTGTTTGATAGGATAAAAAAAACGAGAAAAAGAGGTTTTTTGCTTTATCGGTAGTTCTGCGGTGATGAAGGGTAAAAGACGAAAAAAATCCGCCCTACCAAAAGAATCAACAGCAAGCAACTCATAAACAGTGAGTAAATAACCATATTGGTCAATATAAACTTGAAGAAAATAGTACTGCTTGTCGGAAAGTTTCAAGATACGGAATGCAATATCTGGCGTAAGGCTGTTGATATTGATTTTTTTGCCGTCAAAAAGATCCAAATCCTCTATTTGATCGGCAAAATCGCGTTCCTCATCATCTCCAATCAAGCGTTCCAACTCCTCCTGGAAATCCATTTCGTTGAAAATTACCGTGGGTACACTATCCGACTGGGCACTGCATCTCTGTTCTCTGAAAATAAAGCATAATGTTATCAGAGAGAAAAGGAAGATTAATGGAGTGAGTGGAGTGAGATTTTTCATCTTTGAATAGATTAAAACAGATAATAAAGATGCAGTGCCGGAGCATATCCTAGCCGGTAGTGATAGGTGGACTCGAGTTCTATGTTGAATTTTTTCCAAGAAAAAAAAATATTTAAAAGTAATTTTTGTAGAGAAATACCGCCCTCGAAAATAAAATGAGATACCTGGTAATTTAAACCCACAGTAGCATCAAAAATGCCGGGAAAGGATTTTTCTACGTTACCCCAGAACAAGAGTTTCTTGTTGAACTGGTGAAAAATATTGACTTCAAACCGCATCGGAATCATTTCGCCTTCGAGAATACCATACTTTAAAGCAACAGGATTGTAAACTACGGCACCAAAACCCTCTTTATCTCTTATTCTTACTTGAAAAGAGAGGTCAAAGGTGATAGAGTGTAACGATGCGTATTGAAAAGCATGATTCCATAAGTAGTAAAATTGCATGCCAAAAGCAAAATGTTTTGAAAAGGCACGTGCATAACCTACACTCAAATTAAGTGTCCCATACTTAGAATACCCAAAATGAGAAAGTTGGGAACCCCATACATTTTTTTGGTGTTGATAATGAAAAGAGAGTTTCTCATCAGTCATCTCTTTCAAGATATATTGATTTTTTACCGATAAAAAAAGTAAAGAATAGTTTAGAAATGCAGAGGCGGCAAAATTTTGCTGCGAAAGCACCGTAAAATAGTGGTTTTGATTCTGTTGAATATAAGATTCTTTCAAAATAGAGGTGCTTGTATTTTGAGAAAAAAGTGCAAAATTAACACTTATAATACACAATATCAACAACATAATAGTTTTATCAGCGTGAGTGTTGCGAGCCATGGCAGTAAGTATTGAGGGTGCAAAGATACAACAAATGCTCAATATATAGTTAATCATTTTAAAAATAATCTTACTTCATTATAACAGAGTAAGACAAAAAAAAGGCTGCCCCATCAGAGACAGCCTTTGGCAGTATAGATAATCAAATTATTTTATGATTACTTTTTCAGTTCTAACATTGTTGCCATAAGCTACTTTTACAAAGTAGGTTCCTGCAGTCCAATGAGAAGAGTGGATGAGGGTCGTAGTTTCAGGATTTTGATTAGAGTAAATCAGTTGTCCTGCAACGTTATAAACTTCAATATTTTTAGCTTGAGGAGCTTCTACGGTGAAGGATTCTTGAGCCGGATTGGGGAAGAACTTCACGATGATATTGCCGTGTTCGTCCACGGAACTGGTAAAATCGATCGTAACAGGGATGATTTTTTCGGGATTGTCCAATTCGGAAGAGAGTACGTGAATCTTGCCGGTATAGGTAACCTCATTAGTAATAGCCGTAGAACCAAAATGGATTGCGTAGCTTGCATTAGCATCCGGCGCAAGTGTGCCTGACAGAGCACTCGTAGAGGTCATCCAAGGGGTAAAAGGAGTACCATCAACGTTAACTTTAAAATACCAATTTTGTGTGTTACCACCTGAACTAAGGTGAGTCCAAGCAACTGCATTTTTATACCAATCTCCATTTTCGTTAAGTTGTGTGCCATCATCTACACCAACAAACGCCCTATTAGTCAATGTTTGTTCGTAAACACATGCTACCCATAAATCGCTACCATCAATAACAAATGGTGTGGTAAATGTGATGGTATTTAATGTGGTCTCATTTGGGACATCACCAATAGGAGTGAATGCTTGTTCATAAAGTATCTCAGATGAAGGTCCATTATCAACAATATTTCCCATTTTATAGATTCTAATTTTCGCCTGCCCTATGACATTGGAAGCACTTGAAAAACCTACTTCTACAGATCTCACTGATCTTCCTATATGATTAGTTAAAACTTCAGCAGGAAAACAATTTGCTACTTGCATTTCAGTGAGATTGGTAAAGGTAAGACCGGATTCTACTGCGGGAGAATAAGTCAAAGAACTTACTCCGGTAGAAGCAGGATTAGGAGTAGGGATGTCAAAAGTCTTAACGATTCTGTAATTGACCGGTGAACCACCATTATTGGTCAAGTTTAAGGTATAATCGGCTCCGTTTTGATAATTGACAGTCTGATGGATTTCAGTAATATCAGGGGTAATGACTATGTGCCCCGGATTGGCAGCACTCATTTCGGTAACTTCAAAGTTATCTACATAATAAGTCCCAGTGCCATTATTAGGAGCACCTGCATAAAGATTGATAGACCCTAACTGATTAATCCCATTTGTGTTACCAGCCTGATAATGGTAAGGCCAAGAGAAAACCAAAACCCCATTTACGGTAAGGGATGCCAAATCATCATCCAAATTAACATCCATAATAATATGAAACCATTGGTTAGTAGGATGAGAAAAAGTGTGTTGTGTTGCACTACCTGCTAAAAGATAGCCGGAACCGGTGTTGGTAAAATAGCACTCAAACGCCCATTGTTGTCCGGGAGCAAAATAGTGTTGCATGTTGAAATAGGCTCCTTGCCCGGTTGTGGGGACATAATAATCCATATCCACTTTGTAGTGTCCTGTAGTCTGGTTGGCAAAACGGTAAATAATGTCGTTGCTACCTGTAATTTTGAGAGAATTTGCAGGAGAAGCTGCCTGTTCCGTAACGATGGTAGCATCTTCGTCACCGCCCGGGGCATTGCTCCACGTAGTCCAGTCCACATTGTTTTGGCTACACAACTTTTGTCCGGCGGTGTAACTGTCAAAGTTGTCTGAAAAGATAACTGTTTGAGCCTGAATAGCAACTACTGCTATCATGACTGTGAGAAAAAGTAATAATTTCTTCATAATGATAATGTTTGTTTTTAAGAACTTCCATTTTTTATTGTTTTATTTTGATTTTTTTGCCATCACTAAAAGCCACGAAGTCCCATAATGACCTTATAATAGTAACCCTGCAAATATACAAAACTTTTTATTATTAACAACTAAAAAAAATAATCAAAAATTTGATTTTCGTTTAAAAAATTAATGTGTACTTGCACCGTGATAAAAGGCGTAATGTTTCATTTTTTACTGAGATAAACAGAACGTTAATAAGCACACTTTGACATATAATCATTAGCATTTGCTATTGTTCGATATGCTGTGAAATGTAGAAAATTTCTCAATAGTGTCTCGTAGAATAAGTCGCGAATGCCTATGCGTAAGCATGGGTATGACTTTTCCGAGATATAAGGTTTTTCCTACAACCGCACAGCATGGAGAGCGCATCCATGCTTTTTTTTATTGTCGGTAGCGGCTGCAGGAGCTATAAAAAAAACTGCGGAAAGGAGCAGACCCCTTTCATAAAAATGGGCGCATTATTTCCTACGAAAAGCCACACGAGTAGAAGGAACTTTCAAATACCGTCTGTCAAAGGAGATAGACGTTAAACTCACATTTTTTATGAAAAAAGTATTTACTTTTTTGGGAATTGCTATAGTAGCAATTGTCTTTGCATCAAGTTGCGAAAAATTTAACGAAGATGGGTTCGGTACATTAAAAAGTGGAAGCGGACCATCGCAAGTTCAATTGGCAATGAGAAATTTTCCTACCATCGACTTATTACTAAATGAAATCGACAAAACAATAGCTTTCAGTTTTAACGAACTTGTCAACTATGAACAATCACATAATTTCTCTTCATTTGGAAGACAAGCAGATCAAGTTTTGTATGGGATTGACACCAATTTTTTGACTTCAGATGCAGCTATCCTTCAAATCATTTCTCAAAATTCAGACTATATTCAAAAGGTTGAAAAAAATGGAGAAAAATATGTTGAAACTATACTATACAACAATATTTTCCGTTATGTAGTAAATAGTGAAAAAATGGTTAGAGTTGACACTTTATTATTTAAAGCATTTGAGAACGGATTAATTACGTGCCATTTTAATCATTATAGCGAGTTATTGCAAATTACTGAAAATGATTTTACGAAAATGCAAAGTAATAGAACCTTTACGGTTATTCCAAAAGGAGGTAGTAGTACTGTTGTTCCTATTACTACTGGGTTTGGATGGTCTCAGACAAGGGAAGTTACAAACAGTAATGGCAAGGAAAAAGTAAAGATTGAAGCCTATTTTACTCGTGCAATTCCGGATGCTATGGTTAATGGACAACACCATGTAACAGGAAAATTTGTTGTCAAAGTAAGAGGGTATAGAAAATTTCTATGGTTTTGGCCTGCACCAAGAACTCTTACTGCAAATATTTGTTTGAGTACTAATGTTTATAAATACTTGTATCAATAGAACCGCTTCAGGTTATAAATTAGTAGCCACAATTCTTGATGTTAACTGTTATCTTCCTGCGAATGTTTATCCTGAAAATATTATCTATATTACAGGTGCTTCAGGTTGGGGAAAAATCCCGGCAGTTACCTGCCCATTCAATTTTTAACTAATATGTAATCAAATTCCAATATGAAAATTAAAACAACAATCGTGTTTATCATCATGCTTTGCACTATGAGTAGTGCTTATAGTGAGAAAGCCATTGATAGCACCAACTATTCGGTAAAAGGGAGATGGCTTTTAAAAGCAAGTGTTTCAGGTTATAGGGCGTGGTTTCCATATTATTGGATACCGATTCTTGGAGATTTTGAAAACGGTATAATAAAACCCAATTTGCTGAATTTCAGATTAGAAGCCAGCTATGGAATCAATAAATATATTGAAGTAGGCTTTTCTGCGGGATTTCAACATTATCAATATTTTATCTCTTATGGAGGTGTTGACCTTGATAGTATTTCTGATTTCTCCGTTTTAAAAAAAGGATTTGCTCCCACTTTTGGTGTCCACTTTAATTTTCATTTATTGCCCATTTTTATTAAGGACAAAAACTGTAGGTGGGATTTATACCTCATGGCAAAATATGGATTTTGTTACTTACCTCACTTAGAGGATATTGCTTTAGAAAATTTTCCACAATTATTCAGCCATTTTCGACATGAATATGGGGTAGGTATAGGTGCTTCTGTCTATTTCTGGAATAAAATCGGTCTGTTTACCGAATTTTCTTTAGGACAATTTTCATTTCATCCCTATCATACGGAAAGTCCATTTAATTTTCGTATTGGAATTTCTTACAAATTTAAAAAGAGAACTATTAGTCAAAAATCATTATTAGGATAAATATTATTGAAATTTAAAATCATGAAAAAAATATTTTTTTTAACCATACTGATGTTATTTTCTGTAAGCATTTTCTCTCAAAAAAAGAAAATCAAAAAAGAAAAAATCAACACTGCACTTAATTTTTCAAAACCTATTCATTGCCTTGGTATTTATCTCAATAATGGATTTAGTTATTCCTCCCAATCTAAAGGATTGCTGCAAGGCACTATAATTCCGAAGATTTACCACTCTTATATGCCTGAAATTAATTTGCTATATAGTTGTATTTTAAAAGATGGTTTTGGATTTACTTTGGAAATTCCAATAGGTGTTTTCAAGAAAACGAGTATATTTCCTGTCTCTAATTTTACCGACTTTGACGATGTTCGTATTGAGATTGGTTCTCATTATATAGGTTTTGCAGCAAAATTTGCCTATTTTAAACAATTGCATAAAAATATTTTTATGCAAGCAGATTTTGGTGTGAAATTCTTACCTTTTTATTACTCTGCAGATCATTGGGATACAGAAAATCACATTATTAATCCAAATTATTCTATGGTGTTTGCAAAAGTAGTTCAAAAAAATTATGCTGTACCGGATTTTAACTCTTC
>JAITTF010000350.1 GCA_031287215.1 Bacteroidales bacterium | reverse complement strand
CCATTATTAATTGGTAAGATCTTAGATTTCACCAATCCACAAGTAGTGTCAGACCTCCAGGCAGACATCATCACTCCTGAAGTGGCAGCCATTTCTTATAATTACACCTTCCCGCTACTCATGTTGGCTTTATTGGGTGTAGCCGCTTTAATTTTAGGTATTGTATTAAAAGCTTGGGACAAGAAAAAAGGTCTTGGTTTGGAATTACCTAATATTAAAGCATAATTTTTATTATTCATTTTTAATGAACTCAATCTCCCAAAGTTTGTTTTCTTTGGGAGATTTGTTTTTCATCTAAAATAGTGAATTAAGAAAAAAAAATGCAATTAATACCATAAAAAATTATGAACAATAGAATTTATTTGTTATTATTCTTATCCATTTTTCTTTTTGCATGGATGTTGTCCTCTCCTCTATTTGGACAACAGTATGTAATAAAAGGAACAATTGTAGATTCGCTATCGCAAGAAAAGTTGTTTTATGTCAATGTAGGATTGACCATTACTGATTCTACAGCTACAATGATTTGTTACAGCACAACCGACCAAGAGGGGAATTTTAGTTTAGCAACCAGAAAAGGAGATTATCATCTCAAACTCTCCTATGCATCTATCGGCGCCATAGTGCGTCCGTTGACCATTGATGGTTCACAAGACACCCTTGATTTAGGAACCATTATTGTCTGATAATGTGCACAAATTATTAATTGAAAAATCATGATGAAAACTCTAAAACATATTTTACCCATAACCCTAATCCTATTTCTAACCCTTTCCGCAAAGGCTATTCATCTCAATACTGCTGCTAAAGGCTTTGAAATTACGATAGATTTCAACGAACAACAGTTTGATTCTGTTTATATTAACGCTTTTTCATTTGAAAAACAATATCACCCGATCTACGCTTTTCCGTTTGCTAAACATTGTATTTTATCTAATAACGAACCGCTACAAGAAGGCTTCTATCTGCTCATGGGCGACAAAACCATTTTGACCTACATTATTATTTCAGATCGAAAAAACCAAAGATTTTCCATCTCTATAGACCACAAAAATATAGCTTTCAAAGGTAGTGAAGAAAACAGTGCCAATATCAACTATATTGCGGTCATGGAAAATTTTGACAAACAGCTCAAACAAATTGACACTAAAGGCAGGCTCTTACAACAACAAAATCTACCACCTGCTCAAGCAAAACTCATAATAGACACACTATTACAGCAAATGGAAGCCATTTCTCAAGCAAAAGAAAATTACAAATGGCAAATGATCAAACAATTTAAAGGATCACTTTTTGCCTCTTTAGTCAGTGCTTCCTTAGAGCTGGCAAATCCTCCAAAAGAGTATTTTGCTGATAAAAAATTGTTTGAACAATATTACGTTACTCATTTTTTCGATCATTTTCCTTGGCAGGATGCTCGCTTTGTGAATACCATTATCTATTTCAATAAAATTCGGCAATTTTGCACCTCTTTACCTAAAATTGCCTCTTCAGTAGCGGACACCTTTTTAACAAACACTCTTAACGCCGTAAAACCATACAGTAACAATTATTTTGTCCTCTTCGATAAAATAGAAAGTATCATCGGCAATTATGCGTCCCCTCTATACAACGAACATTTAAGGATCATCGCATTAAAAAACGCACTCTCCCACCCTGCTATTGATGCTGCCCGATTATCCCGTTACAAAGCAGAATTAAAACGAATTGATCAAAATCACATTGGAGATCAAGTCCCCGATTTCGACCTTGTCCTGTGTAACGGGGATAGCACGCATTTATACAACATTCAGAGTGAATACATGATCTTATACCTTCAAAACCCTGATTGTCCCTCCTGTAAAGAGATTCGCTCCAAAATGGATACCATGACACTACTTAACAAAGCAATTAACGATAGCAAAATAGTAGTCCTTACGCTCTATTTTGAAGACCATCAATTTGTATGGGAAAAATATTGCAAAAATGCCACCTCCCGTTATCTACACGGATGGAATTATAATTTAGCTATAGAAAAGGAGCAACTTTTTGACATACAAATTATTCCCTATATGTTTCTTTTAGACAAAGATAAAAAAGTAATCAAAAAAGATATGCTTTGGAATGAAATTAAGGAGACAATACAATTAATGATTAATGATTAATTGTTAATATTTAGAAAGTAGCTCATAGGAGAATCGAACTCCTATTTCAAGAATGAGAATCTTGTGTCCTAACCGTTAGACGAATGAGCCTCAATATTGTTTTTTAGGGCTGCAAAGATAAAATTTATTTTAATACAAAAATCAGTTGTTAGTGATTTTTTCCAAAGAATAACGCATTCGATTGATTGACAACTCTTTTTGTAATAGAACACAGGCTTCTGTGGCGCCACATGGGGTAGATGCATGACCCGTTACTGCTATTCTAACAATCCACATCAAGGGTCTCCGCTTGAGTTGATACTGTTCAGATATTTGTTCTAAAACATGATACAACAGTTCATTATCCCAATCTACAATCTTTTGAAATTCATTGATTACTATAGGCAAAACTGTTTTAGCTAACTCGAGTGTTGATTTTGCATTTTTATTCTCCAATAAATTTAAATCATAATTTTCAAAATGATCAATAAATTTCACAGTCTCCTCAATATCACTCAAAACCATAATTCTCGATTGTATCAACTTACTCAGAAACCATTGATCTACCGGTGTAGTGATGTTGACATAACAGGGAGTCGCCAAAAGGTGAAAGTCTTCAGCAGACATTTCTTTAATATACTGAGCATTAAGCCACCTCAACTTTATTTCATCAAAGACCGCAGGAGATTTGGAAATGCCATCAATATTAAAAGCCTCCACCAACTCTGCAAATGTAAATTTTTCTCTATCATTTTTAGGATTCCAACCCAACAGTGCCACATAATTGATGATTGCATCCGCTAAAAAACCTTTAGCCAAAAAATCTTCAAAATTAGCATCACCATCTCTTTTGCTCAATTTATGTTGTTTATCTCTCATAATGTGAGGTAGATGAACGTATTGAGGAATCTCCCAGCCTAAATCTTGATACAATAAATTGTAATTAGGGGTACTACTCAGATATTCCATTCCTCGAAAAACATGACTAATTTGCATCAAATGATCATCCACAACATTGGCAAAATTATAAGTAGGAAAACCATCAGATTTAATTAAAACATTATCATACAACTCTTTATTTTCGACCGAAATGTCTCCATACACTAAATCCGAAAAAGAAGAAACGCCCTCAACCGGCACATTCTGACGTATGATATAAGGAATCCCGGAAGCTAAATGAGCCGCTATTTCCTTTTGAGACAGATGCAGACAATGTTTGTCGTATCGGCGATTGCCACTACTATCTGTTAGACCCTCTATACGTTCTTTCGTGCAAAAGCAGTAGTATGCTTTTCCTTTTTTGATCAACTCTTCAGCATACTGAGCATAAATTGTTTTTCGCTCACTTTGGATATACGGACTATAATTACCCCCAATATCGGGACCTTCATCATGAGTCAATCCTGCAAGTTTTAGCGTATTGTAGATGGTTTCCAAGGCTTGAGGTACTATCCGTTCTCTATCGGTATCCTCAATTCGTAAAATGAATTTTCCGCTGTTCTTTTTTGCAAATAGATAAGCATAAAGGGATGTTCTTAAATTACCTATGTGCATAAATCCGGTTGGACTGGGAGCAAAACGTGTTCTAATATTTTCCATGATCAAAATTTCAATCTGAGTTCACTTCTATGGAGTACCCCTACAGGTTAGAAACATAAAAGTTGAATTGTTATAACTGCAAAGATACGTATTTTTTCGATAATCAATTTTCGCTTTTTTTTGTATCTTTGCAGTTCTATTTTTAATAACATTAAAAAACAAAAAAAAAAGATAATATTATGAGTGAAATTATTGGAATTTTCGGAAGGCAAATTTTAGATTCAAGAGGCAATCCCACCGTAGAAGTGGATGTATATACAGCAAGTGGCGCATTTGGACGCGCTGCAGTTCCCTCAGGTGCCTCTACCGGCGTACACGAAGCAGTAGAACTTAGAGATGGTGATAAAAAATACTTTTTAGGTAAAAGTGTACTTAAAGCCGTAAAAAATGTAGATGACATTATTGCTCCTGCTTTGAGAGGGGTGAATGTCCAAGAACAAAATGAAATTGACCAAATGATGATTGACTTAGATGGCACACCCAATAAAGCAAAATTGGGCGCCAATGCTATCTTAGGTGTTTCTCTCGCTTGCGCT
>JAITTF010000328.1 GCA_031287215.1 Bacteroidales bacterium | reverse complement strand
GACTTTCTCTAAGATTAGTCATACTATAATCTCTTTCTGACTTTCCGTTTGGGGCCGGATCAATGAGTAATAGGAATCTGTTGCTTTTCCGTCCTGATATTTTACCAGACCCACGGCGCAGGCGCTTTCACGCGAGTATTTCGCTGTTTCAAAATCGATGGTTACAAAGTTCATTTTGGGCAAAGCCGTCCGAACGGAGCTTTTATTCGTTTCCATGCTTTGAGTATATCACATTGGTCTGTCATAGAGTGATAGATGAGAAAATATTTTGGGAAAATTAGTAAAAAACAGAATAAGAACCCATTATTATCATTTAGACCCTCTCATAATTTATTCGCCTATTCCATTAACCAAGATAATATAATCTAAGGCATTATAAAAAGTTTTAATATGTTCTGCACCTGTGCCGCACTGAAATAAAAGAACTATATCGACTGTAAGTGCTTCCAATATACGCATAGCTCTATCTTTTTCGCGCTTTATTTTCTTATTAAGTTTTCTTTTTACGGTTGTATAGTCTTCACAGTTACAGACCAAATACAAGCCATATTCAAAAAGAGCTTTTTCATCTTTTATTATTACTTTCTTTGAAAGTCCCTTTTTTGTCATCGAATATCTTAAGTTGAATAGCATTCTAAAAAGTATTGGCATTTCAGAAAAATCAATTACAGAAAGATCTTTACCGCTTTTTACGAGCTTTTGTTTTATCGAGTCTTCTAATTTTTTTATGATTAAACAGATACCATTTTCGAAAATCGCCTTTTCTTTGAGCTGAATATCATGCAAGTCGTCCTCTAGGGACAGCAATCCCTCAGCCGTTGCTTTCTCCGCTGCCGCTACTGCGAGGTCCACCATGTTTCTGTATCGCGTTGCAAATTCATCACGGGTCATTTTGATTCGTTCTCTTTTACTCACTTGGGGGTCTAATACCCCAGCCAGATTTAGCCGACTTTCAGTATTTTTGTCACCTCTACTTCTAGTAGTGCATATTTCTCCTTTAGAAAAGCGAAGATTTCATCAATTAAACCTTTCTTTGTAATGGTTTTACACTCCCAAGCAGGGTCATCGCTGGAAATATCGTCAAAGCCATCACAGAATTCTTTTTGACAAAGTAACTGCCGAAACTTATCTTTATTAACTAAATCTTTGTTAGTTTTTGTACTAACAATGCCCAGTTGCATAATACCGTTACCATAGTAATAACCAAGCGAAATATCTTCGTTGATTTTTTTGTGTACTGTAGATTCGTACCAATGATCTTTGAAATTTAATTCGCTCTCCAATTTATCACGAATTTGAATTTCCTTGGCAATCAATGCAGGCCCAGCCAGTTTTTTGAAAAACGCCTTATCATCCTCTTGTATGGTAACAGTCTTACTGTTCTCAAACTTGTTCATGCCGGCATTCCGTTCTTCGCTTAAACCCTTGCCGCTGAAACGGGTCAGAAGATATTTAACCGCTTCTCCTTTCGGATCCGTAAAAGGCTCAATAGTCTTGCGCCTGACTGTTAAACAGCTGACTCCCTTGTAATTAAAAGCAAGCGGGCTAACAATTATGCATGCCGCATAGTCGGCGTCACCATCTCGGAGTGAGTTATACATATCGTAGCGTTTATCATAATCATCTTCTGGGTGATCTGACTCGAAATCGTAATCATCGTTGTAATCAATCACTTTTGTGCGTTTTGCCTTGAAAGCGCCGATATACCCACCCCCCCCTCTTTTGAACAAAAATATTACGTCCCCAGGTTTGACCTGACGAACATAATCACTTCTCCATGATGTGCCACTCTCAAAAAGCGCTAAAACCGTTTCTCCCTTATCGTTATCGTTTTCAAGCACCTTGATTTGTGTTTCAGCATCGTACATCGCAAAATGCCAGTAGCGCGGTAAATCATCTTGGCCTTCAGAAGACTGCTTCGAAGAATCCAATTCAGGAGACAGTGCGGCATCTGTTTTGAGTTCAGGAAAAGGATTAAACGATTTGACCAAACCGATTAATAGCTCTCCCTTACGTTTTTCGTCGTCTTCTTTATCGGCAAGCGATTTGCTCCACTCCTCCATAAGCTCAAGAAACGCTTTTCGGTTTTTAGTTTCGATTTCTGTGAAATTCTGTGCTGTGGTATCTTTCTTATTACTGTTCTTTTTTTTCTCTTTTTCCTCTTTTTTTTTCCTAATAACATCTGCAAATCCATCCGTAATTATTGCCGTAGGTATACCAATAGTTGCTATCCCCATGATTGCAATAAGTCCGCCTAAAAATTTACCCCAAACGGTTATGGGATATACATCGCCATATCCAACGGTAGTAAGTGTTGCCACGGCCCACCAAAATGTTGCAATAATATTAGGGAATTTATCAGGCTGGTCAGTGTTTTCGATATAATACATTGCCCCGGATGCCAACAGGAGCAATATAACTATAATTACAATTGCTGACAGAAGTTTCCACTTTTGCTCTTTTAATACATCTCCGATATCACGCATAGGGTGAATATGTCTAGATAGTTTGAAAACCCGCAATAGCCGAAAAAGCCGAAAGACCCGGAGAAACCTAAAATCAACATTGATCATAAAGGGTAAATTGACCATAAAGAGTAATTTGACGATTAAATTGACTATAATGGATATATAAAAGGGGAGAATAGCAATGAGATCAATAATAGCCATACCTGACTTAAAATATTCAGAATGTGGGTGCTTGGATTTCTTATAATTTTTATCTACGTTTGCGGTCCATAATCGCAAAACATATTCAATGGTGAATATAATTACTGAGAAAACCTCAAATCCGGGTAAGGATTGTTTAATCCATATGGGAATATCATTAAATGATCCAGCGATTACCGCTAGTATATTAAAGATAATCAAAATAGGAAGAAATATTCTAACAATTCTACTGGCCTTTTTAATTTTGGCGGGAATATCATTCCCCGTGTTTTCGAGTATTTCAAATAACTGCACTTTAAAATCTTCAATGTTTTCTTTATTTATCATTGTAGACCACCTCATAATTTATTAACACACTAAAAATTATATAGCATTGCAAGTATTAGCCATATCATAATCTCCTTCTACGCTCCAAGTCTGCGCACGACCAAAACTTTTATAACCCCCCAACAACGGTGCAAAATACTATTTTTAGTTCCCCGCAATGCGGACAAACTTTCCTCTATACAATTTTTTATTTATTTTAATATTCTTTCTTTTGCACTTTTGAATTCATCATCAGATAATATACCCTTTGTATGCAAATCCGCAAGTTTTTCTAGATCCTGAAGTGAAAACTGAGGTTTAATTTGAGCTGCAACATCTTCAATAAATTTCTTGAATTTACCCATTTGCTCATTTAAATAATTTGCACCGATAGGATCTGGACCATTTTCTCTTTTATTATATTCCTCATAGAAACCTTTCATCTC
>JAITTF010000280.1 GCA_031287215.1 Bacteroidales bacterium | reverse complement strand
GCAAGTCAATAGGATATTGTTCTGAATTGAAGTCTATCGTTTCGCTGTTGGGAACTTTTATTTTCTTCAAAAAACTGAAATACTCTCTTACATTCGGTTGATTCCACCAAGCCGAAATTTCGTCCAATTCCAGACCAATACGAACTCGCCGCTCATTTATGCGAACAATATTTTTGGTGTCTGTCAAATTATCATTTTTCATTTCTTCTTTTGCAACATTGGTAACCAGTAATGCACGAACTAAATCCGCACCGTCAAGAGAAACTTTACCTGTGTTCAGATTCATAAACAAATCTTGCTCATTAACTGTATCGGGTTTATTAATGATCAGTTTAACATGTTTGAGTAATTTTTCTTTGAATGAATCTTTATTATGTATTACATTTTCATCTTCTCCTTCAAACCACTTTTTAATTGTGGTATAAGCAGTAAAAAGATAGAAAATATCTTGGTGATCAAAATCAACGTCGGGAGTATCTTCTTTTCTTTTTGACAAAAAATTTCCCCAGTTTTTGCTATCTATTTTATTATCAATGATATACCTTTTAATAAATTTATCTGTAGTATCAAGACGAACATAGTATTTCAATCTATCCTTTACAAGTTCACTTTCTTTGAGATATGATAAAAGCACCGTTAATGTGGTCAACCTCTGTTGCCCATCAACTACATTATAACAACCCTTATCTTTTTGCTCTACGATTGTTATGTTCTGAACGCAATAAAACCGGTCATCACTCCCATTGGGCTGAAACTTGTCTATATCGTTCAATAATTGTTCAATTTGTTGTTTATTCCATTTATATCCTCGCTGATATTCAGGGATATTGTAATATTTGTATTCGCCATTTAAATAATCGGTAAATACTTCTTTTACACTATAAATTAATTTTCCTGCCATAATTGTTATCCGTTATTTTATCAATCCAATTTCCGAATCTCAAAACCATTCTTACTACAACAAGCCTTTTGATAATCAAATGCATATATCCGCATATACGCTTCCTTAATTTCCTTTGCCCCATTGTAAAATGGGTCGCTTGTGTGCTGCAAAGTTGTTACGGTTACGGACATATCGGGCGTCAATACCATTCCGTTTGTTCTTTTTATACGCTTGGGCGTTACTTTAAATACTTTCGACATTGCTTTTATTTTTGATATTTTTCGACAGCAAAGATAAATCAATAGTTCGTTAAAAATAGAATAATATTTACGCCGCAATAGCGGCAAATTCAATGAGTTCTTTGACAAGTTTAGCATTTAATCTTCTGTTCGGTCTGATTCCAGACACACGAATAAATCTTTCGAGTAGAAAAGCGTTGTGCATCATGGTTTTATGAGAAGCTATCGAAAAGGGAATTTTCCTTTCTTTAGCTACCACCTTAGCTAAGTTAACTGAGGTTAGAGAAGCGTTAAAATTGAAAGACAGTTTAGCCACATCCCTTGCCTGAGATTGTGTAAGACCGGTAAATCCTTTCGCGTCCCTGAAGCAAAATTCAATTTGGAAACGTGTACGGTAGTATTCAATTACATCTTTACCGTTCATGGCCTGATCCGTAGAAAAATAAAGCTTGTGTTTTTTTCTCTCTTTTGAATACCAAATCACTAAGCTAATGTTTTGCCTGAGGGACTTGGAACAGGCAACCAATGTGTAGAGTTCTCCCTGATCATTGTCAGAACTGATTTTTTGAACCCGGGATGTATCCAGGTTATCAAAATCAATTCTTCCATCATATATCCGAGCCCGTCCTTTTTTACCGGTGGGCTTCTCAAGGGTAGGGTAAAAAAGAACGGCATCAGCCCGTAAACGGCTAATCAACTCGAAATTCATCTGTTGTAATCCGGTTACGAAGTTGTTTTTGGCAAAATAGGCATCGGCTACCACGTATGAACTGGCTTTTTGAAGTTCATCTTTCATCGAATTGAGAACTAACTGATACCAGTCAATCAAGGTGGCATCCCGATTTTCTAATGTTTTGGCGTCGGGAGTTTGTACTGCCTCAAGACTGATACAGTCTTTCGTGTCAATATCAAGCAGGCCAACTCCCAATATCTCCAAACCTCTTTTTGTTGTACCGGCACAGCCCGGCCAGAAGTAACCAATCCAAGGAGTAACTTTGCCCGATTTAGAGATAAAGCTGGGATCAACTGCAATTGCTTTTCGTTCCCCGGTTAATACCTTGTTGGACAATTTGAGGTTAAATTCGAGCCAGTCAAAATCTTTAGAGAAGTTCCGGCGGAAACGCTGCTCGCAAGAACGGCCATATCTTCCCAACTGAAGGATATTAATCCTGCCGGGAATAACCATGTATAAAATCAACGTTTCCATGAATAATGTTTTAAAACTTTTGCGTAACTTCGTAGTCATTTCACTGAGAATATCGCTACAAATACCCTTGTATTGGTTAAGTATGCCGGTTCTTTTCATTGCCTTTATTAGTCTTCGAATAACTATAAAGATACTGAATACCAGCGACTTAACCTATTGTTTTATGTTGAACTTTGTTAGATAACCACTTGATTATTAATTTATTAAATCAATATTTACCGAACTATTGTTATATAGGAGGAGATTATAAGACAGGCATATACAAGAAGTGCATGCTGTACGTTAAAGAAAAGCGAAACCACAAGTTATCGTCCATTATACGGAAAAAAGGGCAAAGAAGGATGCTTATAATCGACAGAAGGGATTGAAACTGCTGGAAAAGCGTATTAAATCGGGAAAACTGACTAAATCAAATATCAACAACCGGGGATATAACAAATATCTTCAATTGGAGGGAGAGATAGAAGTGAACATAGATTATCGGAAATTTGAAGAGGATACGTTTCATGGCATTTGTTTTTAGTAATACATCAAATAAATCATAAAGTGAACAAATGTATCTCTTTTTTAACAATTTGATATCATTGCTGGTGCGTTAATTTTTAACAATTATTAGTAAATAAATCATATTGCAGTTTTTTGACATTTTGAATAACTTGAGAAATGGTAAGCAACTCTCTGATTGGCGTTTTGTCGA
>JAITTF010000195.1 GCA_031287215.1 Bacteroidales bacterium | reverse complement strand
AGTATGTAAAACAATAAACTTCAATGATGTATTGATATTTTTTGCTTTATATGCGTTTGCCCTGCAATGCTGCATTGTGTTTGCAAAAAAATGACTATTTTTGCATTTCTTTTAATCATATAAATCGTAATTTATGAAACGAGTTATCATACTTGCTATTATCTATTTTTGTTGTTTTAATTTCACTATTCTTTTGGGACAAAAACCGGTCGTTGTTACCGGAATAATCAAAAATAGTAATTATGACAAATTTGAACTTTCCTCTGCCTCTCAAGACGAAGCCGTAAAGAACCAAACGGTTACTATTGATAAAAATGGAAAATTCTCCTTTACTATTCCGCTAAAACAAGCTGATATTGTTCATTTTGGTTTCGATAAAGATCACTATTTTGTGGGGGCTTTTGAACCGGGAGATAAAGTATTTTTGGCTTTAGATGCAGATAATTTTTCGACTATAGACTCCGTATCAGGTTCTAAATCTATGTCCTTAGTGAAAGAAATTTCCCAACTTGTAGGACAATCGACCTCCCTGATTTCTAATATTAATCAACAACTTCAACAAAATCAAGAAATTATATATTATAATAGTGCCTATAACGCCTTTAATCCCTATCAACAGATTAATAAAGAGGTGGATAACAATGTCTCCAGAATTGTTAATACTACCGATCATTTAGAAAAGCAGGTCAAAAAATACACTAAAGAGGGCAAACTGATGAAAAAGAAGGTCGATTCGCTCATCCTTTTGACCGCTAACGATCTTAAAAACATTTTACCGGTTTGTAAGTCGGTAAAGAGTTTCTTGTCTAACATCAAAACGCCCCTTGTGATGCCTTTAGAGCGAATTCAGGGTACTGAACCTTTTAGAAAAAATGTGGATGATTATGTAGCACTCTTAGATCAACGTCATCAGCTCATTGATGGCATGTTGATGCAATACTTTGAAGAGATTGAACACCTCTCAGAAGTCAGGGATAATCTCATGTTTAATGGTCTCATGGGAGATAACAAAGCAAAGATCCAATTTGCTAATAATCTTATTGCTGTAGTTTCACAATACGCCCCTTTAGTGCGCGAATTTGGACAAGAATATCTCCTGAAAGTCCAAGTAAACGAAACAATAGCCAAAGTCATTACCGATGAAGCTCAACAAAAAATCCAATCTATCATTGCGTCTTTTCAACATCGTTATGACCAGGAAAGTGTTCAAATCAATGAAACTACTAAAAATTTAATCTTGCAAAATAAAGAGAATTTGTCAGTAGTCATGTTTATAGATATCTTTAATTTTGATAATAATACTGAATTTCATAAGGAAGTAATAGATGCATTGTTTCTCAAATATCCTGACAATGCTATCGTCAAAGAGAGAAAACAGAAACTGAAACTCTTTGCTACTGAGGTAAGAGTAGGCAGTATAGCTCCTGAATTGGCTTATGAAAGCCCTGATGGAACCATTCTTAAATTATCGGACTTAAGAGGTAAATATGTGTTGATAGATTTTTGGGCTTCTTGGTGCGGTCCTTGTCGAAAAGAAAATCCCAATCTGGTGGCTGCCTACCATCAATTTAAAGATAAAGGATTTGACGTTTTTAGTGTCTCTTTAGATCGTGATAAAAATGGTTGGTTACGTGCTATTGATGCCGATAAATTGGTCTGGAAAAATCATGTTAGCGATTTGCAATACTGGAATTCCCAAGGTGCTAAATTGTACAATGTGTCTGCTATTCCTGCTACTTTTTTGGTTGATCCTGACGGAAAAATTATTGCCAAAGACCTCCGCGGTGAAGAACTAAAAAGAAAATTACAACAATTATTAGGTAAATAATACCACAACATTATGATTTTTACAGATTGGAATACTATTGAATATCAACAGGCTTGGCAACAACAAACAACGTTGTTTGAGCATCTGATTGCAGCTAAAATAGCAGGTCAATCTACCCATGAATTAGAAACAATAGTATTGTGCGAACATCCGCATGTATATACACTTGGCAAATCCGGTAAAGCAAACAATATGTTGGTGTCGGAAGCATTCCTAAAGCGTGTAAATGCCTCTTTCGTGAAAGTAGATAGGGGAGGGGATATTACTTATCATGGACCCGGACAAATTGTAGGATATCCTATTCTTGACCTTGAAAATCATGGCTACGGCATTAAAGAGTACGTTTCCCGTCTTGAAGAAGTGATGATCCATCTGCTGAATAGCTATCACATTCATGCCAAAAGGTTGCAAGGAGCTACAGGGGTTTGGCTTGATGCCGATAGCCCCAAAGCACGCAAAATATGTGCCATCGGAATCAAGGCTTCCCGCTATGTTACGATGCATGGATTTGCGCTTAATGTAAATACTAATCTTGACTGTTTTACCTACATTAACCCTTGTGGATTTGTAAATAAAGGGGTTACGTCAATGGCAAAGGAATTGGGACACCCAATCGATATAGAAGAGGTTAAAAGGCAACTGAAAGATTCTCTCTCATTATTTTTAAATAAAAAATAGCATCAGATGGCAACCACAGTCTCTATTATAATCCCTACCAAAAACGAAGAGAAGTATCTTGCTCGTTGCTTGGAGTCTATACTCGGAAATAATTTTCCACAAGAGAGACTCACCATTGCTATTTGTGATGGGCACAGTAAAGATCATACCTTAGCCATTGCACAACAGTATCGCGAAAAGTATGACTGCATTAAGATTATCAGTAATTTAAAACAAACCACTGCTTATGCCATTAATACAGGCATCGAAGAGACACAAAGTGATATTGTGATTATCATGTGGGCACACTGCTTTATTGCAGAAGATTTTATCGAAAATAGTGTCAATTTCTTAGACCAACATCCCGATATTTCTTGTGTGGGAGG
>JAITTF010000162.1 GCA_031287215.1 Bacteroidales bacterium | reverse complement strand
ATCTTTCATATTATCAACATAATGAGTAATTCTCATCACGTTTCCATTTTCATAGTATGCTTTGTGTATTCCCGTTCCATTGTCAAAAGCACCCTCTCCAACCGAAAAGCCTCTTTCATCGAAATATTCCCAATCTCCATGGTATAGATCATTTATAAATGCTCCTTTTTCTTTGATAAGTCCATTTTCGTGATAAGTGACATAATAGCCATCCTTTTTACCACGTAAATAACTACATTCTAAACTTTTTCCTCCTTCTAAATAATACTCTGTGTATTTTCCTTCCAGAAGATCATCAACGTAAGTTGCTGTAATTTCGTAATTCCCATTAAAAAAATAACGAATCATAGAGCCATTTCTTTTCCCGTCTTTCATAGTAATTACGAGTAGTGGTAATGGATTATGGTCGGCATAATAGATTGCCTGTCCATTTTCTTTTCCAGAACGGAACTCAATTTTTGATTTAATTGCGCCATTAGGATAATAAGATTTCTCTACTTTTTTACAAGATGATGAGCTTATTATCAATACTATAAGCACAAAAAAGATTTTTATTTTTTGCATTTTTTTGTTATTTTTAAAAGAAGACAAAGATAATAAAAAAAAATCTATTTGATAGATGAGAATTGATGGATAATTTTTTGTATCTTTGCATCTTCAAAAAATTTTTGTAAAATCTAAAATAATTTACTATGAAAGTAAACATTAAACCATTAGCTGACAGAGTAATAGTTGAGTCAGCTGAAGCTGAACAGAAGACTGCTGCAGGGATCATTATTCCCGATACAGCAAAGGAAAAACCACAAAAAGGCACGGTTATTGCCGTTGGTCCGGGGAAGAAAGATGAACCCATGACTTTGAAAGAAGGTGATGTTGTTTTATACGGCAAGTATGCCGGCACTGAAGTTACTATTGACGGCAACACTGTTTTAATTATGAAAGAGAGCGACGTATATGCTACGCTCTAAATCTATTGTTAAAAAAATTATTCTATTAATCAATTAAAAAATTTAAATAAATTATGGCAAAAGAAATCATTTATGATTGGGATGCTCGTGAAGGCTTAAAAAAAGGCGTTAATACTTTAGCAAATGCAGTTAAAGTTACCTTAGGTCCCAAAGGAAGAAATGTTATTATTGACAAGAAATTTGGTTCTCCTCAAATTACTAAAGATGGAGTTACAGTTGCTAAAGAGATCGAATTGGAAAATGCAACTGAAAATATGGGTGCTCAAATGGTTAAAGAAGTTGCTTCTAAGACCAATGACCAGGCAGGTGATGGTACTACTACGGCTACCGTTTTAGCTCAAGCTATCTTTAATACCGGTTTAAAAAACGTTACTGCAGGGGCAAATCCTATGGAGCTTAAACGTGGTATCGAAATTGCAGTTGCTGCAATCGTTGAAAACCTTAAAAAACAGTCGGGTGCTATTGGCGATAATCATGATAAAATTAGCCAAGTAGCTTCTATCTCTGCTAATAATGACCCTTCAGTAGGAACTATCATTGCTGAAGCAATGCAAAAAGTGAAAAAAGAAGGCGTTATCACTATCGAAGAAGCTAAAGGTACTGAAACTGAAGTTAAAATCGTTGAAGGTATGCAGTTCGACAGAGGTTATATCTCTCCCTACTTCGTTACGAATACCGAAAAAATGGAAACGGTATATGAATCACCCTATATCATGATTTATGATAAAAAAATCAGCAATATTAAGGAGTTCTTACCGGTATTAGAACAGGTAGTTCAAAGTGGAAGACCTCTATTAATCATCGCTGAAGATGTTGAAAGTGAAGCATTAGCTACATTAGTAGTGAACAGATTGCGTGCCGGTTTAAAAATCGTTGCCGTAAAAGCTCCCGGATTTGGCGACAGAAGAAAAGAGATGCTCGAAGATATCGCTATCCTTACTGGGGGTACGGTAATTTCTGAAGAAAAAGGATACAAATTGGAAGATGCTAAATTAGAATTTTTAGGTACCGCCGCTAAGATTACGGTTGACAAAGAAAATACTACTATTGTTAGCGGTGCAGGCGACAAAGAAGCTATCAATGCTCGCATCAACCAGATCAAAGCTCAAATCGAAAAAACTACTTCCGATTATGATAAAGAAAAATTACAAGAACGTCTTGCTAAATTAGCAGGTGGTGTTGCAGTAATTTATGTGGGTGCAGCCTCAGAAGTAGAAATGAAAGAGAAAAAAGACCGCTTTGATGACGCATTACACGCTACACGTGCAGCTATCGAAGAAGGTATTATCCCCGGTGGTGGCGTTGCCTACATCAGAGCTATCTCCTCCTTAGATAACGTTAAAGTAGAAAATGAAGACCAACAAATTGGTATCAATATTATCCGTAGAGCATTAGAAGAACCACTTCGCCAAATTGTATTCAATGCCGGTAAAGAAGGTTCTGTTGTAGTCAATACCGTTCTTCAAGGGAAAGGTGCTTTTGGTTACAATGCTCGTACAGAGGTGTATGAAGACTTAATGGCTGCAGGCGTCATTGATCCTACTAAAGTAGCTCGCGTAGCACTCGAAAATGCTGCATCCATTGCAGGTATGTTACTCACTACCGAATGTGTTTTAGCAGAAATTAAAGAGGAAACTCCAGCAGCTCCTATGGGCGGTGGAATGCCGGGCGGAATGCCGGGAATGTACTAATCAATACGATTCCTACAAAACAAAAAAAGAGACGCTCTATTCACGTCTCTTTTTTTTTGCTATATGATCATCGGCGAAATCCCATGCTTGATGTGATAACGATAGTAGAGATTAATTGCTAAATTGAAGGTTAATTCTTTTTTTGCAGTGCTATGAT
>JAITTF010000136.1 GCA_031287215.1 Bacteroidales bacterium | reverse complement strand
ATACTTACCAAAGTAGAATTATGGGTCCCATGTATTTGTTTAGAATTGGAATCGCAAGTGCATTCTCTACGAATTCGCATTATTTAAAAGAGACAGAAACAAATGCAAATTATCGAGCTACAGAAAATGGTTTGCCAATAGGTTCGTGGCGAAGGCAGAATAGCAGCAGTTATAAATGGTATGAATTTGGTTTTGTACCAGTTTTGTGGCCTTTTATGTGGCTGTGGAATAAATAATAATCAAAATTTTTATAATGATAAAAAAATCAATAATTCTATTAATTGCGGTATTTTTCGCCTCTTGTGAGCCTTTATTTCACGATGATTTTATTATAGCAAATAATTGTGATGAAGACATTTATGTTTCTGTCACTTTTTATAATGGACAAGATACAATTTTCGTAGTCAATTCTTATCAAGAATATCCATTTTACTATTCTGAATGGGTAGGTGGCGGATATGGCGGAAATGTCACCCCAATTTAAACCGCATCACCACTTCGCCCGTTTCTTTATCAATCTCAATTTTCTGATTTCCCAACCCAATATCTTTCCCGGTGGACATTTTGAACAGACCGGCTAAAAATTGCATACCGCTATTCATCACCTGTTCTATTTCGGCGGATTTTTTTTCGGCTTCAATGCGTTCCTGCTCTTTTTGCTGTTCTACTTGCTGCTCTTCCTGTTCTTCAAATAATTCAAGTTGCACAACATCAGAAGAAACGGAAACAATTTCGGTTTCTGTTTCAATGGTTTGATTTTCACTCAAATCGCCCTCTTCCTGTTCCGAAAGTTTTTCCTGCTCCTTAATCATCGCTTCTATCTGCTGGATAAACTGCGAACGTCCCTTGGTGGAAAAATCGACGTAATTCGTTGTGTTTTTATCCGAAAGAACACCCTCAAACAGGTTCTGTTTTACCAACAATCCGGCGGCAATACTCTGTTCAATCGAATCTCTGGTAATAAAATTATAAATAGTCAGTTTGTTGCTTTTTTGTCCCAGACGGTCGATGCGTCCGATGCGTTGATTTTTCTTGGCGGGATTCCATGGGAGCTCAAAATTAATCAGAATGTCAGCTATTTGCAAATTCAGACCGGCTCCTCCGGCTTCGGGGGAAAGAAAAATTTTACATTCGGGCGTTGTTTCAAACTTGCGGATGAGTTCGCCGCGCAACTGGACGGGCACTTTTCCGTTCAATTCCACAAAACCGATATTGTTTTCCCGCAAGAGTTGCCCTATCAATTTGTGAACTTTTATCCATTCCGAAAAAATAATGATTTTGCGGCTGGTGTTCCTAAGGTCTAATTTCTCGAACAAAATATCGCGCAACTCCTCTAATTTTGGTGATTCTTGTGTCTCTTCATCAATCAGATAAGTAGAATCGCAGACCATCCGGGCGCTGTTGAGCAATAAAGTCAATTTTTGCAAATCGTAAGGCGTCAGGAATTTCTTGCGGATAATCGAAGAAATGCCTTTCATGTAACCGGCATGATATTCTTCTTGTAGAGGCGACAATTTTACCGGAACATCTATTTGTTGAATATCAGGCAATTGACTCAAAACCGCGCTCTTTTCCCGGCGAATAAGAATACGGGAAAGTTTTTCGTTCAACGGATTCAAATCGTAATAACCGTTGATTTTATTCGGCTTTTCGGGGTCGAAAAGGCAATGTTGGCAGGAAAATTCCCACAAAGGTCCCAAGAAATACGGGTCTATTGTGCTGATAATGGAGAAAATATCTATCAAACGGTTTTCGATAGGCGTACCGGTTATTACCAATACATGCTTGTATTTCAAACGGTTGACCGAAGAAGCCGTTTTCGTTTCGTAATTCTTTATTTTTTGCGCTTCGTCCAAAATCAGAAAATCAAAATCCGCTCTGTTAATTGCCTGACTGTCGCGCAAAACGGTTTCGTAATTGATGATGAAAAAGAAATAATTATCGTCTAAATATTGCTTGGCGCGTTCTTCCGGCGTTCCGGAAAGTACCAAAGCTTTTTCGTCCGTAAACTTTTCGATTTCTTTTTTCCATTGCGATTTCAGGGTTGCGGGACAAACCACCAAGGTTTTGCGAAAGCCGAAAACCTGTTTTTTCAGTGCGCTGTTACAATGGCTTGAATGGTTTTTCCAAGCCCCATTTCATCGGCGATAATCGCAGCTTTGCGGAAAAGGGCGAACTTCACGCCTTCCGTTTGGTAGGGGAAAAGTTGTGCGTGTGCGGATGAAAAATCGACTTCCTGTTTCTTCTTTAATTCGTTCAGCATCAATTCCTCATAGCGGCGTTCCACTTTTTCTTTGACTTCGGGTCGTATGCAGATGGTTTCATAATTCGCCGCTTCCTCAATAAACTGTAAAAACGTTTCCACCTCCGAATCTTCAATGAAAGTCGATTTTTTAAAGAACTTGGAAATCAGCAGTTTTTCGTCCAACAGCATTCCGCCTCCGTAATGCCACGATATTTTGTAGTCGTTCAATGGGTCGCAATAAACTTCGATAAACGGATATATTTTGGATAAGCGGCTATACAATGCCTTGTCTTCCTTTAACTTACGAAACGCATACATAATGTGTTTGGTCGTTCCGAGTTTATTGAATTGCGAATCGGAACTGTCGCTGTATCCGGTTTCGTTTTCAAAATCTCGGAGGAAAATCTTGTAGCGAATGCCTTTTTCGTTGGTCAGGATATGGTCGCCGAAGATATTATCCGCCCATTTAATCCGGTAATCCGCTTTGTCGGCTTTCATCCGCCGTTCGTTCAGCACCCGTTTAATCATGCCTTGACGGGTATATTTCTTGTGTTCCGTAATGTCTTTGGGCTGCAACTGTTTCAATTCCGTATCGTATTGCAACAGACAGGAATAGGTGTAGCGATTCTATCCGATACGTTCGCCGTCACATTCGGGAACGATATGAAGATTGTCGTCAATGTTATCAAAAATAAGTGAAACTTCCATCTGCTTGCCATCATCTGTAACCATAAAATCAATGGATACAGCCGATTGCGATAAAAGGGTGCAATCATTGTTGTTAAACAAGATTTCGCCGTGAGCCAATTCGGTTGGGGCTAACGTTTTTTTTACGTCTTCAATTCGGGAAGCGAGATTATTCATTGGGATTTTTTTTAATTTCAGAGGACAAAGGTAGTATTTTTCATCGACATAAAATGTGAAAATGCATGAAAAACGCATATAAAATTAATTTTTTTTTACAAACAACCATTTTTTGCTGACTCATAATATAAAAATTACAAATCTACGCCTCCTATAATTCAAATATTGAAAGTTGAACACCTTTATCTTCATCTCTTTTTTCTTCTTTTGAGAGGTCTTTTTCAGTTTTTTGAGGTTTGATATTTTCATAAATATCTTTGGCAATGGAGAGGTCTAAAGACTCAAATTTTTCCTCATTTTCAGGTTCTTCAGATTCGGGGTCGTCATTTGGTTCTTCTTCCTCCTCTTGACAAGGTAATGGTTCTATGAAGGCTGCTTTTTTAATGTCATTCTGTTGGATTCTTTTGCCACGTGCTTTCATGTTCATAATTTCAACATACTCACTTACATTGATAATTTCGCTTTCCGTTTCTTTCGCTTTATTTTGCCAACTGATTTTCAACTGAGGTAGAAAATCAATGGAGATATCAATCAATTCGATCTCTTTACGGAGCGTCAAAAATTCCATTTTTCTATTACTATTCTCCACCATAAACCGTTTGAGGTAGAATTTATCCTCTTTTTTATTTCTATAAACGACAGAAATAATCAATTGAGAATTGAATTTTCTAATAATCTTAAGGTCGTCATCAAAATGGAGTGCGGTTTCGTAGCCGGTAACTCTGTAATTTGCAGATTTATATACGGATATGATTTTATCGTCCTCTTTAAATGCACCGAGCCAAATTCCTCTTTCTTCGTTATTGAGCCTCATAATAGCCTCATCATAATAGACATTGATCGCATTAAGTGTGGAGATTCCTTTGGCAACTAATTCCACTTTGCGAACAGGATGTCGGGATAAAATGTTGCCTTGAGAAGCTCTTCCTTTGATGGCTAAGGTGCTGAAGTCGAAATCGAGTTCTGTTTTTTTTAACCCTTTTTTGAGTTTGGCATTCAAATAGACCTTTACTTTTTCGGCTTCACCATTAGGATTAGAGGTGATATACAATACTTTAGAGAACTCTTTTCCTTTAGTAAGACAATATTCTTTGTCGCGGGAGATACCGCCGACAGCAAATCTTTTGACCATAGCTGTTCCGTTGGCACCATCACTGTAAATCATATTGTAGATTGTACGGTCATCATTTCTTTTAAACACGTCTATTAGTACAATATTTTTTCCAAAAAACTGTTTATCAGATACTTTTTTAACGGTAAAATTACCATTTTCATTAAAAACGATAATCTCATCAATGTCGGAGCAGTCGCAAACATACTCTACATTTTCATCTTTTTTGAGATTTGTACCGGCAAAACCCTCTTTGCGGTCAACGTACAACTTGTGATTAGCAACAGCGACTGTAGCCGCTACGATCGTGTCAAAATTTTTAATTTCTGTTTTCCGTTCTTTATCTTTGCCATACTTCTTTTTCAACTGGCGAAAGTAATTGATTGTATAATTGATCAAATTATCTAAATGATTTTTTACTTCTTCAATATCGGTTTCAATGGAAAATAGTTCTTCTTCAGCTTTTTTAATGTCAAATTTTGAAATTTTCTTTACCGGTTTATCACACAAATTCAAAATATCTTCTCTTAGAATTTCTTTTCTAAAAAGGTGTCTAAACAGGTCAAATGCGGTTTCAATATTATCAATTTGAATTTCCCATGTATCGGTATCTTTTTCCAACTCTTTATAGATGCGTTCTTCAAAAAATATTTTTTCCAAAGAGGTTTTATGCCATTTATTTTCCAACTCTTCCAATAAAATCTCCAGCTCTTTTTTGAGCAGAGCGACTGTATTGTCAGTGTTGATTTTTAAAATGTCTTTTACGGAAAGAAAAGCCGGTTTGCCATTATGAAGTACACAAGCATTGGTAGAGTACGACATTTCGCAATTTGTAAATGCATAAAGTGCATCAATAGTCTGGTCTGGAGAAACATTGGGATAGAGATGGAGTAAAATTTCGACCGTTGCGGCAGTATTATCATCAATTTTCTTAATTTTCAATTTACCTTTGTCAATGGCAGGAGCAATAGATTCTTTAATCAGTTGCGTAGTGTTTGTTCCGAAAGGGATTTCGTTAATTACTAATGTTTTGTTGTCTAAAATGGATATTTTAGCGCGGTTGCGAATTTTACCTCCTCTGGCACCATCGTTATATTTGCTCACATCTATAGAGCCACTTGTAGGAAAATCTGGATAGATGACAAACTCTTTATGTTCTAAAATGGCAATAGAAGCATCTATCAGTTCGTTGAAATTATGAGGTAATATTTTGGTTTGTAAACCTACAGCAATACCTTCAACTCCTTGAGCCAACAAGAGTGGAAACTTAACTGGCAGTGCAATCGGTTCTTTGTTTCTTCCATCGTAGGAGAGCTGCCAATCGGTAGTTTTATGATTAAAAACAACTTCTATTGCAAACTTCGACAATCTTGCCTCTATATATCGTGGAGCCGCGGCACTATCACCGGTAAAAATATTTCCCCAATTACCTTGAGGGTCTATAGTGAGCATTTTTTGTCCTAATTGCACGATGGCACCACCAATTGAGCTATCTCCATGAGGATGGTATTTCATCGTATTCCCCACAATATTGGCAACTTTGTTGTACCTACCATCTTCTAACTCATCCATAGAATGAAGAATACGCCGTTGTACCGGTTTCAAACCATCGGTAACATCAGGAATTGCACGGTCTAAAATCACATAAGAGGCATAGTCTAAGAACCAATTCTCGAACATAGAACCTACGTGAATGATGCTATGTAAATCAGCGCTGTCAATACTGACGTTCTCTTCTTCGAGTTGACCTTCAATTTCTTCCTGTAAAGAATTTTTATCGTCTTCTGTCATAGAGTTTTAAATATTTACTAAAGAAAGTTCAAAGATACTGTTTTTTTTGAAGTGAAGTAATAGGTGAATAATAATTAATATCATGAATTGTTGTTTTGGCATATTTTATGACATATTTGCAGAAAAATGATTTAGTTTTTGCAAATAATGTCATGGTTTTAGTTTTCGGCACGTTTCTTGTAAAGAATAATTTGCAATAACGATCTTATAGAAAGTACAATTATGGTCAATGCAAATAGTAAAAAACAGATTCTTGAGGAAGCGTTACAATATGAACAATTGTTAAAAACGGTTGCGTTTCGTCTAACTTCCGACAATGAATTGAGTAAAGATTTAGTTCAGGATACTTATTTAAAAGTATGCCAGAACATAGATAAATTTCAAGAAAATACCAATTTAAAAGCATGGATGTTAACGATCATGAAAAATAATTTTTTCAATTATCATCGTAAGATGCAACGCAGAAAAGGTATTTGGGAACTGAATGACAATATACTGAATGATTATATAGACATTTCTTTATCTTGCGATGATGCTGATGTTCATATATATGAAAAAGAGATTAACGATCAGATTGCTGATAAAAAGGAAGAGCAAAGAAAACCATTTGAAATGTTTTTGGATGGTTATAAATATCAAGAAATTGCAGATGAGATGAATTTATCACTTGGAACTGTGAAAAGTCGGATATTTTTTACGCGAAAAAAACTAATGAATGACCTTCAGGATTATATCAGTCATCAGCAAAATGTAATAAATGACTAGCGTTATTTTTTAGTAAAAACCATATTTAAACCAAAAAAACCATATTTTTTGAGCAAAGGATAATGAAGTGAAATATGTTGTTCTTTACGGATAATTTCATTTTCATTATTTTTTCGAAAACTAAAAGGCATAAAATAACGAATATAATGAATAGCATCTTCTTCGCAAGTAAATCCTTTATCAGCAAACATTTTTTTCCAGTGATTTTCAGACCTAAAATATTCATTACCCATAGTAATCATTTTATCTAATTTTTCATCATAAAATTCAATTATTTTTTTATTTCCTCTCTTTAAAAAAAATATAAAAGATTCTAATAAAGAAGCTCCATTAATTTCAACTAAAATAAGTTTCCCATTTTTTTTCAAGGCATTATAAAAGATAGACAATCCTACGTCTATTGGTTCAATATGATGCAGAGTGTCTTGGAGAATAATATAATCTAAACTGTTTTCAGCAGGAGGGTTATCAAACAAATTTTCATAACGATACGAAAACAAGGCACTATTTCCAAACTGAGACCAAAAAGATTTTCTTCCAGCGATAAGGTCGGCATAATATTCTAACGTAATACCTTCTGTTTCAATGTTATTCATAGCCAAAAAGAGGCAAGTACTTCCATATCCGCAACCACAATCTAAGATAGTTGGGTTTGACAAAAATTGATCAATATGACGGTTAATGTATTCGAGTCGTTGCGTAAAATAGACTTTTCTCCATCTTCTTCTACTCTCATTCCCTTCATTTAGTTTATAATAGGGGTATAAACCGGGGGTAAGCTCGATTTCATTGCAAAGTAGTTGATAAAATTGGTTTACATCCATTTACTCTCCTTTTTTAGATGCTCTTTTCCGTTCAGTTTCATCAAGAATAATTTTTCTTAATCTTAAGGATACAGGAGTAATTTCAAGATATTCATCTTTAGCAATAAATTCCATATATTCTTCTAAAGACATTTTAATAGGAGGGGCAATTCTCAACTTTTCATCCGAACCGGAAGCACGCATGTTGGTCAATTTTTTAGATTTGCAAACATTAACTACTAAATCATCCTGTCTGATGTGTTCGCCAATAACTTGACCTGCATATACTTGGTCTCCGGATTCGATAAAGAAAGTACCTCTATCTTGGAGTTTATTGATAGAATAATCATAACATTGACCAGTTTCCATAGAGATTAAAGCACCATTATGGCGTCCCGGAATGTCGCCTTTCCATGGTTGATATTTAAAAAATCGGTGCGACATGACGGCTTCCCCTTCGGTAGCCGTTAAAATTTGATTTCTTAATCCAATAGTTCCTCTTGAAGGAATATGAAAATCAAGGTGTATTCTATCTCCAACAGTATCAATAGAATACAAATCTCCCTTTTTACGGGAAACATAATCTATCACTTTACTTTGAAATTCTTCGGGAACTAAAACCGTCATCTGTTCAATAGGTTCGCAGGTCTGTCCGTCAATTTCTTTGAGAATGACTTGGGGTTGTCCTACTTGTAGTTCATAACCTTCTCGTCTCATAGTTTCTATGAGTACTGAAAGATGGAGTATCCCTCTACCATAAACATTCAACATATCCGGAGAATCTGTCTCCTCAATACGAAGGGCAAGATTTTTTTCTAATTCCAAAAAAAGACGGTCACGGAGGTGTCTTGAAGTTACAAATTTACCTTCTTGACCATAGAAAGGGGAGTTATTGATGGTAAAAGTCATACTCATCGTAGGTTCATCAACCTTGATAGGAGTAAGTTGTTCAGGGTTTTCAATATCAGCAACAGTATCACCGATATCAAAATCATCGAGTCCCAGAATAGCGCAAATTTCGCCTGCTCCTACAGGAGTTTTTATTTTTTCTTTTCCAAGTCCTTCAAAAAGATAGAGTTCTTTTACTTTTGAAGGGATTACTTTACCATCTCTTTTAATAAGAGCAACGTTCTGTCCCCACTCTACCGATCCTCTTTTAATTCTTCCCACGGCAATTCTACCGACATAAGAAGAGTAATCTAAAGAAGAGATCATCATTTGCAAGTTTCCGGTTTCTACTTTTGGTTCCGGGATATGGTCAATAATGACATCGAGAAGATAACATACTTCTTGAGTAGGGTGTTGCCAATCGGGACCCATCCAGCCCTGTTTTGCAGACCCATAAACGGTCGGAAAATCTAGTTGGTCTTCGGTAGCACCCAGATTAAACATCAAATCAAAGACTGCTTCCTGCGTCAATTCAGGGGTACAATTTAATTTATCTACTTTATTGATAACCACAATAGGTTTGAGACCCAATTCTATGGCTTTTTGAGTAACAAAACGAGTTTGAGGCATTGGACCTTCCAAAGCATCTACTACTAACAGTACGCCATCAGACATATTCAGCACACGTTCTACTTCGCCACCAAAATCGCTGTGACCCGGAGTGTCTATGACATTAATTTTATAATCTTTATATCTTACTGATACATTTTTAGAAAGAATGGTAATTCCTCTTTCTTTCTCCAGATCGTTATTATCCAATACCAATTCTTGCACTGCTTGGTTGGCTCTAAAGATATGTGTTTGATAAAGTAGTCGGTCAACGAGAGTAGTTTTACCATGGTCAACGTGTGCAATTATTGCTATATTTCTGATTTTTTGCATTTTAAAAAAATGTTTTGGGTGTCAAATTCGGTCGGCGAAGGTACGCAAAATAATTGAATATTTGCAATTAACCCGTTGAGTGGGTTAATTCTTTTTTTAAAAGAGTTTGTTGTCTGCTTTTTACCTGATTATTTTTTTCGATAAAAAATAAGTGATAGAATTTTATCCATTTACCACAAAATTCTTTACCACAACCTCTTCAACTCCATAAAAGCGAATAAAGTACATGCCGGAAGCTATTTTTGAGAGGGGAATGATGCCGTTGTTGGTGGAAATTTTGACGGACTTGACCTTTTTTCCGCTATTGTCGAAAATCTCCGCTTTGTTGAAATGCTGATAGCTCGGAATTTTATATTCCAATTGCTGCTGCGTAGGATTGGGGAAAATGAGGATTCCTTCCTCTTTCTTTAGCGAGTTGAATTTAGAGGTGTTGAGACCTGCTGCAAGGGTATATTCACCGGGTAAAATATGAGTCGTTTGTAAATATCCACTATTCATCCCTTGTCGGGTAAAAGGGACAGCTCCCCACTCTTGAGAAGCATCTCTTCGATACAAAAGTATCAGATTATCAAGAGTATATCCTTGTAGTAAGTTGTAATCTATCTGAGCAGCAGCAGCAGTATAATATCTGAAACTAAATACTGCCTCTATAGGATGTGCCGCCAGATATTCAATGTGCCAATAGTGATTTTCGGAAAGTCTGTAGATGTTCTCATGAGATTGTCTCAGTGGGTCAGGAGCTACTAAATTATGCTCCACCCTAAATAGGGTAATATTTTGTGGAATTTGACTCATATTGACCGTAAAATTAGCATCCGTACAGCTGTAATTTCCGGTATGGTCTATCGTCAAATTATAGTCAATAGTGGCATCTGCCATCTTTTCGTTCAAGTCAATAATGCCAAATAAAGGTTGAAAAGGAATATATACCAAAGCTACATCCGTTGCTCCAGAACAGTTTACCGAAGTAGCATAACTATTCCCTGAAAGGTTGTAAAAAGTGATTTCAAGACGATTGTTATTGCCCAATTGGTTAGCGTGATGCAATCTCTGTTTTATGTGAATATTGTAATAATCAGGAGTTTGTGAAGGTCTTATAGAATCAATAGCAAAATGCAAAAATCCGGGCTGATTGACCCATGCATCGGCAAAATCTTGCATTGGAAGCCCACTGGTTTGCGCTAAATGGGCAAAAAATTGCGTCGTATTGATATTTTTAAACGCAAATTTTTGGAAAATAGCCTTTATACCCTCAAAAAAGAGCGTATCTCCCATGTAATGCCGCAAAGTGTGAGCTATCAAGGCTCCTTTGTCGTAAGTAGTTGAACCATAAGTTTTGTTTAAAGGAACATCGTTCAAAGCAAAGTAGCCACCATCCGTAGTATGTGTAGTTTTAAGTACTGAACGAAGTAACGTCCTAAAACCAACTTTTGCCGCATCTACCTCAGGATTTGGGTTTGGATAAAGATGCTCATCAGTCAACAATTCACAATAACGAGCAAAACCCTCATTAAGCCACATCTCTTCCGCTTTTTCGCAGGTAAAGAGGTTGCCGAACCAAGAGTGCGATAATTCGTGTGTCCATAGTGATTCGTTGTTGAGATTGCCATTAATCGCATAATTGGGGTACCCGATATTGGTAGCATGTTCCATAGCACCTCCATTGAAATTGACCCCTACATAACCTACTTTATCAAAACGATAGGGACCAAAAAGGGATTCATATACAGAGACAACCTGTTTTAAATGTTGAAAAGAAGTAACAACGTTTTGTATTTGAGTAGGATAGGTGTATATTTCGATGGGAATATTTTTCTCAATACCTAAGACGGTATCTCTAAAACACTGATAATTACCGACCGCTACAGAAGCCAGATAGGAGGGTATAGGCTGATAGAGTGCCCATTGCCAAGTGGTCGTTTGATCGCCGTTAGGAATTGTGTCAAGGAACACTCCTCCACAAATTGCCTTTTTTTCGGTTTGAGTTTTGATATTAAAGGTGTAAGTTGACTTGTCCGTAAAAAGGTCAATACAGGGGAACCAGCAGCGACCGTAATTGTGTGGAATGCGTGTCATGGCGACCCCCATGTTATAGGCATATTCACCCGAAAAATAGAATCCTCCCCAAGAGGGGTCTTGTTCAGGAATGCCATGATACCACACGGTTATATTGAGCGTATCATTCTCATTGATAGATGGAAATAAAGGAATAGAGATTTTGGAGGCAGTACGCGTAAAGGAGGTCGAAGTGTTGGCAATTTTTACAGAATCAACTGTGAAGGCTGCTAAATCTAATACGATTTGTTGAAGGTTGTTGATTTTAGACTGTACAGTCAAATGGGTATTGCCCTGAAGTGTATGTCCTGCCATGTCAAGTACCGACAGATGAATATCGTAATGTTTCACATGAATTGTATCTGAACGTTCTTGAGCAGATAAATGATAGAAAAACAACAAAAAAACGATTAAGAAGAGCGTTTTTTTAGGGATAAATGAAGGAGTTTTCATGGAAAATTTGTACTTTTTTTAGTCAACATTTGCGTGCCATCGGAATAAATAAAGAAAGCCGCTAACTCGGGATGAAATTGCAATAGTTTTTCTGTTTTTTCTATTCCCATGACCATAAAGGCGGTGGCAAAAGCGTCTGCGGTAGCACAATCATCAGCAATTACAGTTACACTGAGAAGGTTAGTCTCTTCAGGGTAACCGTTTTTAGGGTCAATAATATGGGTAAAACGCCTTCCTCCTTCTTCGATATAGTTGCGGTAATTGCCGCTGGTAGCGATACTTTTGTTGGTAATTGCAAAAGAGTAAGAGGCATTGTTTTCACCATCTTGAGTAACTGTAGGAGCTTGAATCCCAATTACCCAGGGTTTTCCGAATTTAGTGCCTTTTGTGGTAATCTCGCCGCCTACTTCCACTAAAAAGTCCGAAATCCCCTTTTGGCTCAGCAGTTCTGCAATTTTATCTACACAAAAACCCTTAGCGATAGCATTAAAGTCCAATTGGATAGCACT
>JAITTF010000107.1 GCA_031287215.1 Bacteroidales bacterium | reverse complement strand
AATTTTGTACGAAAGCTATTGACAAAAGGCACATCATATCAGCAGTAGGAGTTAGTGCAAGGCAACGAACACAAACGCGACTCTTTTTCCAGAGGAACCGGATGCCTTCTTTGGTTGGGCACCGTAACCGTGGGGGCTCCGGGTGGGTGACTGCCCGGTTCTACCCGGCTAGCTTTCACGTTATATGCCATTTTTTCTAACACAAATGCGCCGTACCCTTGCGGCACTTAAAGAAGTATAGTATAATAGAAACATGGATAAAGAAATTTTTGAAATTATAAGGCAAAAATTACCCAAAATAGAAAAGGAGCATAATGTCAAAATATTATATGCCGTAGAATCAGGATCAAGGGCATGGGGTTTTGAATCTACCGATAGTGACTATGATATTCGCTTTATATATGTTCATAATAGAAATTGGTATTTAAACATTCTCCCCAAAAGAGACGTAATTGAATATCCCATTATTAACGAATTTGATTATTCAGGATGGGATTTACGGAAAACATTATTTTTGGTAAATAAATCAAATCCGGTATTTTTTGAATGGTTAAAATCCCCAATAGTATATTATAAAGACAATTATTTCTATAATATTATTGATCAAATATCAAAAGAATATTTCTCGCCAATATCATCAGTATATCACTATCTGCATATGGCAAATGGAAATTATAGGCAATATTTACAAGGGAATGAAGTAAAAATAAAAAAATATTTTTATGTATTAAGACCCATTATGGCTTGTATGTGGATAGAAAATTATGAAGAAACACCACCTATGGAATTTGAAAAATTATTAGGACAAATTACGGATAAAGCATTGCTTGATAAAATTAATGAATTATTAATAAGAAAAAGGTCAGGAATAGAAATGGGGCTAGAACCAAAAATTGAAATAATAAATAATTTTATAGACGATACAATAAAACATTTTGAAAATGTGGTAAATATATTTAATCCAAAAAAGAAACCGGAACAAAAAATATTGGAAGAAGGTTTTATAAAAATAATAGATTATGTCGAAAATGCCAATTTGCCCTCCATGGCAAATTGGCAAGAAAAAAACGGCATATAGCATATGCTATACGCTGCGCCGCAGTAGCGGCTAGTATAGCTTTCACATTAGGCGCAATGGTGCCTAAAATTTGTGTAAATTATAGAATAAACAATCATAGGAGGATCGTTATGGCTTTACCAAAGTATTTTGAAGCAATTGAAAATCATTTGGATAAATATTTTAATGAAAACGACGAAATAATGGTAATTGACGAAATAGAATCACCGGATTTCCATTTGGACATTTACTGGATAAAACCAAATAAAAATAGAAATTATACTCTTTTATTATCAAATGGTATTAGTAGTATGCCTTTTGAAACTCCCGACAAAAGCCTTTCAAAATATATTGAATTATGTATTTTATTACCCCCTGATTGGGATATGGAAAATGATAACTGGAAAAAATCTAATAATTATTGGCCTATTGGTTTAATAAAAAGTTTAGGACGTTATCCGTCTGAAAATAATACATGGTTAGGTTATGGACATACAATTCCAAGAACCGAACCGATGACAGGAACAAATTTTATGGCAACAATATTGTTAAAATCAATAACTTTATCCGATGATTTTCAAAAGATAAAATATGGGAAGAAAACAATTGAAGTATATTTATTATTTCCATTATTTAGTGAAGAATTAGAATATAAAAAAATAAATGGAACTGATAAATTATTGGAATTATTGGAAAAAGAAAAACTGGGTATTCACATGACGCAGGTTTAGCTATTTTGCGATAATATCTTCATAGGTCGTAGGTTCCAAAATAACCGCATTTTGAAGGAGCCGGTAAAACAACATGCCACGGCTTTTTGATGTACGCCGGTTAAACCTAAAAGTATATTCATCAAAATAATATGATAAATGTTCCTGGGAACAGGAACCCTGCAATGTACCCAGTATCCATCTTTTTATTAACGAAATAACGGTATGTACATGGGGGAGCAATATTTCGTTGTCATCATGTTCAATTCTTTCATGCTGGTAACCAATCCCTTCAAGGCCGTTGTACCCTCTCCAGCCATCGGTAATTACTGTACTGCCTGGTTCTACCACCTCTTTTACAAAATTATGAAGGCTTATTTGCGAGGCATCGTCTATTATGCCAATTCGGATCCGTCCGATGGTTTTTTCATCAATTTCGACCGCAATGGCGGCCTGAACCTTGTTTTCGGCTCCTCTGCCCCGTTTTCCACCCATTTCCGGTGCCCCAAAGAAGGTCTCATCCACTTCAACCCGCCCTTTTAGTTTATCCCGGCCGGGCCGTACCATCGCACGGCGCAGTTTATGAAGCCATGTCCATGCCGTTTTATAACTTCCAATGCCCAATACCCTTTGTAACCCGAGAGCGCTTGTTCCGTTCTTTTGGGAGGTTATATACCAAATCGCATGAAACCATAGAAGCAATGGTTTATGCGTATCCTGAAAAATAGTACCGGATAGTATTGATTCCTGATGATGACATTTAGCGCATTCATAGACCGTTTCCCTGACAGGCCATGATTTCTTGCTTCCGCACTGGGAACAAGTATATATTCCGTCTCCGTATTTAAGCTTTAAGATATAGTCCCGGCATTGTTTTTCCGTGGAAAATTCACGTTCAAATTCCATGATATTTCTTGGATAGTCTATCATGGAAAATAGGTATCATATAGCCTTAACCTGCGTCAAGTGAATACCCAGTAAAAATTATATATTATTACTATATTATCTATATATAAATATACATCATAAAATAATTTATAATTATGATTTTTTGAATGAAAATATGGGATCAATGAATAATTGTTTATCATAGATAATAATTCAGTAATATTATTAAATTGTTTTGCCAATGGCTTATTCCT
>JAITTF010000196.1 GCA_031287215.1 Bacteroidales bacterium | reverse complement strand
CGAATTGGTAACTTGAGAAGTCTCAGGTAAAACGGTAGTAGTAGCATTATTTACAAGTAAAACGATGGCAGTAATAGTAGTTGCAATTGTAGTAACTGCAATTGCAGCCGCTTTGATCCAAAAAGAGGAAGACTTTTGAACGAGAACCTGCTTCAGAGAGGAGGAAGAACCCTGTGGAAATTGCTCAGTCCCTGAAACCGCAGCACCACTCACCGACAACTGTTGAGCAATTTTATCCCAGCACTGAGTGGACGGCGTCTCCGCATAATTTTCTATTAAATCCCTAATATCCATGCTCTAAAATTTATAAAAACCACTAATTTCTATCTTTTAACCCACTAACCCCTAACCCCTAACTCCTAACTCCTCTTCCAACCATTTTTTAGCTTTTGCGAACCTCGCTCTACAAGTAACTTCTTTAATCTTGAGTAATTGAGCTATTGCTGTGTATTCCATTCCTTCAAAAGCCCTCATATTGAGAATTATACGTAAATAATCGGGCATATTTCGAATCGTTTCCATGAGTTTTTTTTGGTTTATATGAGTTTCTACATTTATAGTTTCATCTGCAAGTTGTTCATAATCAAATTCATCTATCGAGATATTGTGGTAGTGTTTAGCATTTGCTCTATAGTTGGAGATCGCTTTGTGTGTTACTATTGACTTAATCCAGTACTCCAAAGGGCTATCTCCTTTAAATTGAGAAAGATTTTGAAAAACGGCAACAAAACTATCGGTCAAAATATCCTCAGCTTCATCCTTACTATGGGCATATCTCATGCAGATACCCAACATCTTAGGAGCAAATTTGTCATACAACTCTTTTTGACTTTTCCTGTCATTTTGCAGACAGCCATCTAAAAGAGTTTTGTCGATAATATTGCCCATCATAGAATAAAGACGCAAAAAAAGGTAAAATGTTCCTCCGAAAGTATCAAATTAAGCTAATTTTCTCAATTTTTCGGCTACAAATTCGCGGTCTTCTTTATAAGTTACGCCAAACCAGGTAGCATCGCTTTTAAGGACTCTAATGGTAGCCTCTTTACTTTCTAACAAATGATTTATCACCGAAGGAATAGTAAATTCTGAAGTAATATCATGCTGATTTTGTTGAAGAAAATGCACAAAATCTTTTTCTAAGAAATGAAAAATGTCAGGTGAAAATCCCCAACAGTTCATAGATACTATTGTATCGGCATCCAGGGTAGTATAACTATCATCGTCATTTTTATTACAGATAATATTGTTAACTTTAGCAATATGTCTATTTTCATAAATTGAAATCAAATTGCCTTGAGCTGACACCCTGCATATCCCACGAGATACCGAACCGTTTTCTGAAAGCGTATTTACCAATTGATAACCCACCATCGAAAATTCAGGGCATTTTTCATCTTTTTTAGCGTTGAAAAAATGCACTAATGTACGGTAAGCATCCTTACCATAATAATCATCTGCATTAATCACGGCAAAAGGAGCATTGATGGCACTCTTTGCCGATAAGATGGCATGTCCCGTGCCGTATGGTTTTACTCTTTCCTGATGGAGTGAAAAACCATCAGGTAAAATATCAAATTCTTGAAAAACATAATCAACGGAGATTTTGTTGCTATATTTTGGAAGTATTAAATTGCAGAAATCAGTTTCCATATTTCGTCTAATCACGAAAACTACTTTTCCAAATCCGGCTTCAATAGCCTCTGCAACTGCATAGTCCATAATAGTTTCACCATGAAGACCAATTGGATCTAACTGTTTTAAGCCTCCATAACGGCTACCCAATCCGGCAGCCAAAATCAATAATACAGGTTTGTTCATATCTCTTTTTTTAGTCAAAATAAATTTTGCAAAGCTACAAAAAAAAACTAACGATTTATGCGGGCAATTAATTTTTCAACCAATCAGCAAATACAGTGGGATCAATAAAGCCAAACAATTGTAAAATTACCACAAATATTAAAATGATCATCATCCATCTAATCAGCGGAGCTCCTTTTTTGATTGCCAACATAGCACCAATTTGAGCACCAATAATATTACCAATGGCATGAATTAAGCCATAAGTCCAGCATACATTTCCCTGAAAGATAAAAATAACGAGAGAAAAAGGAATATAAGCCATCACTAAAAAATTTTTCAAAGCATTGGCACGTACTAAATCGCATCCTAATCCCAAAATGAGAGCAAAAAGTATCATATAACCAATACCAACATGAAGAAAACCTCCATAAATACCTATAACAAAGAAAATCAAATAATGATACCACTTAATTTTTACATTTGGAATTTGATCCTGATTTTTGAGCCATCTATTGGGTTGAAAAATCAAAAGTAATGCAAAAAGTACAATTGCCGTTCCAAAGACATATCTAAAAAGTTCATTAGGCAGTTTGTTTGCAAAGAGGGCACCAAACAGCGAGCCTATAATAATGGGAATTGCTAATCTAAAAGCCTTTTGCCAATCAATAATTTTCTGTTGAGAGAAATTTACAACGGCAGTAATATTTTGCAAAAAGACAGCAATTCTATTGGTTCCATTAGCCATATTTGGTGGTAATCCAAGCAACATAAACACAAAAAGGGAAATTACAGTACCACCTCCTGCCAGCGTATTTACAAAGCCGACAATGAGCCCCGAAGAGATTAACAAAACCACATGAACCCAGGTGAGATCCATTTATGAAAAAAAAAATAATATTCTAAAGCCGACTATTCGGCAGAAGTTTCATTTTCCTCTTCTTTACTTGCGACCAATTGTTTATCAATAAAAATACGTCCACAAGCTTCACAAACAATAATTTTCTTATGAAGACGAATATCTAATTGCCTTTGAGGTGGTATTGTGCTAAAGCAACCGCCACAAGCATCACGATCAATTTGAACAATTCCCAAGCCATTTCTGGCATTAGTTCTAATTTTTTCAAAAGCAGTAAGAAGACGTTCTTCTACTTTAGCTTCAAGTACTTTCACCTTTTCTAACAGCTCGATTTCTTCTTTTTGAGTATCTGCAATAATACCGTCTAATTCACTTTTTTTCTGTTCTAAAGTATCTGAAATTTCTTTATCTTTTTCTTCAAAAGCAACAATTTCCTCTTTTTTAGCTTCGATATCAACTTGAAATTTCACATTGTGTTTCTCGGCGACTTGAACTTCTAATTTTTGGTATTCAATTTCTTTAGTTAAAGAATCATATTCTCTATTATTTCTAACATTATTTTGTTGTTCTTCATATCGTTTGATCAAAGAACCAGCTTCTTTAATTTTCTCATTTACGGCAACAATATTAGATTCTATAGTTTTTATATCCTCCTGATAATTTGCAATTCTTGTTCTAATACCCTCTAATTCATCCTCAAGATCGTTAATTTCTTCAGGAAGTTCACCTCTAACAGTACGAAGTTTATCTATTTGAGTCCAGATTTGTTGGAGATTATATAGAGAATAGAGTTTTTCTGCTATCGTAAACTCTTCACCACTTTCTTCATTAATGGGGTTTTGGGTAGTTTTTAACTCACTAACTTCCGTTTGAATTTCAGTATCAGCGTTTTTTTTAGTCTTTTTACTTGCAGAAATTGCATTTCCTGCTTCCTTTTTATTTGCCATAATTTTACTTTAACTATCTTAAAATCAACATTTAGAAATGAAAAATCTTCAAACTTTCCTTTACTGAAAGCGTGGTTGCAAAGTTACAAAAATTTTCTTTAAGTTCGCCATAAATAATTTCTCTTATAAAATGTTCTCCTTCAAAATGACCAATGTCTGCAATAAGCATCTTATTATCAGGAATAAAAAAGTCATGATATTTAATATCTCCGGTAACATAAGCATCGGCACCCATAGCTATAGCATTATTAATGAGAGATGAACCTCCGCCACCACAGACAGCAACCGTTTTGATATCATGATTCAGATCTCCTGAATAGCGAATGTGATTAACCTCCATTTTTTCTTTTACATAACCTAAAAATTGAGGAATCTCCATTTTGTAAGGCAATTTTCCAATGCGTCCAAGACCTGCATTTTTGTAAAGATTTTCGATTCTTACAATATCAAATGCAGGTTCTTCATAAGGATGTACTTGATAGATCGTTGTGATTATTTTTCGTTGGAGTACAGCAGGAAAAAGCATCTCAATTCGTTCTTCTTTTACAGTTTCATTGAGATTAGCATTTCCTATAAAGGGATGAGCCGCATTAGATGGTCTAAAAGTACCTACGCCATCACAACTGTAACTACAACGGTCATAATTGCCAATTGTTCCGCAACCGACAGCAAAAAGTGCCTCCTTTACGCTATCGGCATATTGCTGCGGCACAAAAACCGTCAATTTCTGCAGACATTCCTCTTTTGGAGCTATCACTCGGCACTGTAATAAGCCTAATTTTTGCGCAAAGACATCATTTCCACCCCCTATTGCGCTGTCCATATTAGTGTGCATGGAATAGATGGCAATTTGATTTTCTAATGCTTTAAATAGGATGACACCTTCGCGTGATGTAGGTTCAATTTTTTTTAATCCATTGCGAAGCAGTAACGGATGATGACTGATAATAAGGTTTGCACCAAGTGCTATAGCTTCATCTACAACATCTAAAGCTACTTCAAAGCAAACTAATACATGGTTAACTTCCCGCTCTTTATCGCCGCATTGCATCCCACAATTGTCAAAATCCTCCTGAATCCACAAGGGATATTTTGATTCCAGATAATCGGTAACTTCTTTTATTTTCATAATTTTAATTAAATTTCTTCTTTGTAATAGATCTTGTAAAATTTGCGCCCTATTTCATCAGTCCCTTGCTCAATCAACTCTCGATTACCATGCACATAAATATGAAAATTCTTATCTAATTTGATAACACTCTTGAAGACTCTGGATTGTTTTTTGACTGCATGATTAGAGATCGAAAAATTGTCGAAACTATCCACCTCCTGTTCCTCTTGAAAGTCTTTTTTAAACTGGTCAAAACTTGCTATTACCTCTGGTTGTACAATGACTTCCTTCGTAAATGTATCCATTTCAAATTCTTCGTTTTCTTTAAAAAATTGCACGGAGCGGTTGAGCAAATCTATTTGATCAGCTTTAGACACTTCAAAATGTTGTGGCAATTCATTTTGTACAAAATTTTTACACATGGTCATCACATTCTGAGTCTTATAATAATCATCTTTGCGTTGAACAACCCCTAAAAAATCATCAATCCAATATTGTGCCTCAACACCTCTATTAGTATTATCCACTACAATAATTCTATAACCACTTTCTCGGTCAGTATTAAAAATCAAGCACCCTTTATCTAATTTATTGATATTGATACCTTTTTCACTTTCAATATTAAAACTATCGTCTTGTGGAAAAATTTTTAGAAAAATATCTCTATTTTCCGACTTGAATAAACCTATCGCATCAACTAATTTTCCATCGAGCATACAATCAGAAAAATAGACTATATAAAACTCACCTCCTTTAATTTTAGGATGATTACTACGTTCGTAAAGAAGTGAAGCGATATTTACAGATTGCTCTAAAAGGGTAAATGAATCATCAAAGATTGCACTAATGCAAGCATAGACTTCATTCATGACGAGATTTATATCATGATGAAAATGGTAATATTCTTCTGATTTAAAATGAGATGTAAAATAATGAACCAATATTTCTTGAACATCTACACTCAAATTCAACAGTGATTTAGATTTTAAAAATGGTTCTTCATTTAATTTATTTCCAACCTTATGGAGAGCAATTGCAGTTATTTGGTTAAAATTACTATACATTATTTTCGAATCTATTCTTTCTTGGAAATTCTAATGTTTATGTCCGCAGCCGCCGGTTTGTGATTTTGCATCTGCGTCGTGAGCACCTGCTTTTCTACAACATGCCGGCAATTTGGCTCTGGCTTCAACATTGGCTTTTACGCCGTCTGCATCGTAACCTAAATCGCTAATCCCTTTACGAATTTCCTCTATGGTGGTCTTTTTAGGATTAAATGTTACCGTAATTTTGGAGGTAGCCATATCATACGAAAAATCGGTAATGCCTTTAAAATAAGGAACATTACTTGAGAATTTTTTTTCACACATTCCACAAACACCATTCGTTTGA
>JAITTF010000334.1 GCA_031287215.1 Bacteroidales bacterium | reverse complement strand
GGTTTACTGAGATAGCAGAAACTATCATTGTAAAGAGGGTGCTAAAGACAAAAATGGCACACAAAAGGAGAGAGATTTCTAAAATATGAGAAAAATCAATAAAACCGCTCAATAGAGAGTTGCCTTGAAAGAATTTATTGCATTCGTAGAGCACAAAAGCAAGCATTGTTACGGTAATAGCACCTCCCCAAACGCCTTGTATAAATCCCTTAAAAACAAAAGGTCTTCTTACATAAGCGCGAGTAGCACCAACCAGCAACATACTCTTGATATTAAATCTTTTAGCATAGATATTTAATCGTATAGAGTTGGCAATCAAGACCATAGAAATGAGCATAAATACTAAGCAGATGCCAAAAATGACCAATTGATATACATAATTATGAAAAAAAGCATTTACAACAAATTGAGGATACTGAACGTCTTGAACGGCAATATTTTCCTTAATTCTTTTTGTAATCATATTCAACGAGTCTGCATCAGCATAACTGTTACTTACACTAAAAATAATTGAAGCATTGATAGGATTGGTGATGATTTCGGTAAAATTATTGCCGATAGTTCTAATAGCTTCTTGAGTATTATCTGCTCTTGAAGAGACTCGTGAGGAAGCAATAAAAGGTTCTAATTTAAGTTGTTGTTCGTACAAAACAACGTCAGCCTCTTTGACATCAGGATAAAAAAGAATTTCAACTTCCATTTTTTTAGATAAATCGCTGATATACTGAGAGGAGAAAAAACCAATGAATATGAAAGAACCAATCAAAAACATGGTCAAGGCGATACTAAAGACCGATCCGAATGTTGAAACACGCAATCTTGTTTTAGTTATTCTATCAAGGGATTCAGGTTGTTTTATCATAAAAATTTAAAAATTATTCAAACTGCAAAAGTACAAAAAAAATGGTTACCTTTTTGGATTGACGGTGAATCAAACTTTATATTTATGAAATGCAGTGTTATTTTTTTTAATAATTCCGACTTATTACAGAGGTTAGTCAATCCTTTTGTTTAAGAAAATTGTATTGATACAAAATCAGATAAAATTACTAATTTCTAATGAGAATGAAAATGATGGTATTGTGACTCCGGATGGGATCGAACCATCAACCTATTGCTTAGAAGGCAATTGCTCTATCCATTGAGCTACGGAGCCTAATGGCTTAAGTCGGGATAGCAAGATTCGAACTTGCGACCTCCTGCTCCCAAAGCAGGCGCGATAACCGGACTACGCTATATCCCGATTTTTGAGAGTGCAAAGATACAAAAAAAGTCAATAGGTTAAACCCTTATTTGATTTTTTTTATCAACACTCCTATAGAAATTTCATCTGTTATGTCGAAAACAGTCTTATTTTCATCTTTAATCTGCTGAGTATAAGTTATTTTTTCGCATTGTGTTTCAGTTTTGATGTAATTTTCATACTTAGAAAAAGCGGCAACTAATTCCGGATGATTTTCCGCCAAAATTTCTATATGGTCGGTTACATCTAATTGAAAGTCTTTACGATAGTTCTGAATTTTGTTGACAAATTCTCTGGCAAATCCTTCTTGTTTCAACTCTTCAGTAATGGTGATATCTAACGCTACTGTCAATAAACCTTGATTAGCGACTACCCATCCCGGAATATCTTCGGCAAAAATTTCGACATCACTGCATAAAATTTCTATCTTTTCGTTTTCAATTTCGATCTCAATGGACCCTACTTTTTCAACGGTATTGATCTCTTGTTGCGTAAACTGAGCAATACGTGCTGCAACAGCTTTCATAATTTTGCCATATTTAGGTCCTAATACTTTAAAATCAGGCTTAATACACTTTATTAAGGTCGTATCTTTTTCATCTAAGCAGACCAACTCCTTCACATTGACCTCAAAAAGAATCAAATTTTGAACTTTTTCTAATTGTGCTCTAAAATGCTGATTTAAAACAGGTATCATCACCTTATTCAACGGTTGACGAACTTTAATGCTGTTCTTTTTTCTCAAAGATAAGATCATAGATGAAATTTGTTGTGCCAACTCCATTCTCTCTTCCAAAGCATTATCAATTAGGTTGACATTCACTGTAGGAAAATCGGCAAGATGCACAGATTCGTTTTCTTCAAGATGTGTAATATTATTCAAATCTAAATAGAGTCTATCCATAAAAAATGGCGCAATAGGAGCGGCTAATTTAGCAATAGTTACTAAACAGGTATAGAGGGTTTGATACGCCGAAATTTTGTCTTCCGAGTAGTCTCCTTTCCAGAACCTACGGCGACAAAGTCTTACATACCAATTGCTGAGATACTCATCCACAAACTGTTGTATTTCACGACCAGCTTTTGTAGGTTCAAAATCGCTATAGAATTCATCACAATTTTTAATCAATGTATTGAGTTCAGAGAGTATCCAACGGTCAATTTCGGGACGATTTTTTAAAGGAATGTCATTTTCTTGATAAGTAAAGCCATCAATATTAGCATACAGTGCAAAGAAATTGTAGGTATTGTAGAGAGTCCCAAAGAATTTACGTTGTACCTCTCCGATCCCTTCGGCATCAAATTTAAGGTTATCCCAAGGTTGTGTATTGGTCATCATGTACCAACGGGTAGCATCGGGACCATATTTAGCGATAGTCTCAAAGGGGTCAACGGCATTATTGAGTCTTTTGGACATTTTATTGCCACTTTTATCTAATACTAATCCATTAGATACCACATTTTTATAGGCTACAGAGTCAAAAATCATGGTAGCAATGGCATGAAGTGTGAAGAACCATCCGCGAGTTTGGTCAACTCCTTCGGCGATAAAATCGGCAGGAAAATTCTTCTCAAAAATCTCTTTATTCTCAAAAGGATAATGCCACTGACAATAGGGCATAGCACCGGAATCAAACCATACATCGATCAAATCAAGTTCACGAGTCAATTTTTGTCCGGTAGGTGATACTAAGAAAATGTCATCTACGTAAGGTCTGTGGAGGTCTATTTTATCGTAATTTTCTTTACTAAAGTCATTAGAAACAAAGTCTTTATATGGATTTTCCTTCATAATACAAGCAGCAACTGCTTTTTCTATCTCATTCTTAAGTTCTTCAATAGAACCAATGCAGATCATCTCTTTTTTATCTTCTGAAGTCCACACTGGAAGAGGTACTCCCCAGAAACGGGAACGAGATAAATTCCAGTCCACCAACCCTTCCAACCAATTGCCAAATCGCCCCGAACCGGTAGCTTGTGGCTTCCATTTGATGGTATTATTAAGCTCTATCATTCTCTCTTTCATGGAGGTAGTTTTAATAAACCATGAATCAAGAGGATAGTAAAGAATCGGTTTATCGGTACGCCAACAATGGGGATAATTGTGGATATGTTTTTCAATTTTGAAAGCTTTACCCTGTTTTTTTAACCAGATAGAGATATAAATATCCAAAGGCTCTAACTCAGAGGGAGTAGGCTCATAATCAGGTTTGACATATCTGCCTGCCACTTCAGCATAAAACGCTTCATCGACAAACTTCTTCACATAATCGGGGTCTAAGTCTTCAATTTTATAGAATTTACCGGTTTTATCTACCATAGGTTGGTAATTACCATCTTTAGAAATGAGAATCAGAGGCGCGATACCGGCTTCTGCAGCCACACGTTTATCATCAGCACCAAAAGTAGGAGCTATATGCACAATACCTGTTCCATCTGCAGTAGTAACATAATCGCCTGCAATGACCATAAACGCGTCTCCATTAGGTTTTATGTAAGGAATCAACTGCTCATATTCCAGATCTACTAATTGAGCACCCTTAGTTTCTGCTAATATTTGATAAGGGATATCTTTATTGCCGGGTTGATAATCCTCAAACGACAATTCACTGTTCTTTTCAGGAAAAAAACTACCTACGAGATTCTTAGCCATGATAACCACAATAGGTTCTCCGGTATAGGGATTGAAGGTCTTTACCAATACATAATCAATATTGTTGCCTACAGCGAGAGCTGTATTGGAAGGCAGAGTCCAAGGAGTTGTAGTCCATGCCAAAATGTAGAGATTATCAGGAATATGAAATTCCCCTTCAAATCCCCAAGGACAGATTTTTAATTTTGATTGTTGTTGTTTTACTTTAAATTGAGCCACTACAGTAGTATCCTTAACATCGCGGTAGCAACCGGGCAGATTTAGTTCATGCGAACTTAGTCCCGTTCCGGCAGCAGGGGAATAAGGTTGAATGGTATAACCTTTATAGAGTAACCCTTTCTTATTAAATTGAGCCAAGAGATACCAAACGGATTCTATATATTTGTTATCAAAAGTAATATAAGGATGCTCCAGGTCAACCCAATAGCCCATTTTTTGGGTAAGTTCATCCCAGCGGTCTTTATACCTCATGACTTCTGTACGGCAAGCCTTATTATACTCATCTACTGTGATTTTCTTACCGATATCCTCTTTAGTAATGCCCAATATTTTTTCGACACCCAACTCTACAGGCAGTCCGTGTGTATCCCAACCGGCTTTTCTGCCCACATATTTTCCTTTCAAGGTTTGATAGCGGCAAAAGAGGTCTTTGATCGTACGTGCCATCACGTGGTGAATGCCCGGCATACCATTGGCGGAAGGAGGTCCTTCGTAGAAAACAAAAGACTCATGACCTTCGCGAGAATCTAAACTTTTTTTAAAAATATCTTTATTTTCCCAATAAAGACGCATTTCTTCTCCAATTTGAGGCAGATTAAGGTGCTTGTATTCAGTATATTTACTCATAACATTTGGTATTTCTACAAAAGTGTAAAGGTACAAAAAAAATAATTAGTTGGAAATGTGGTTTTGAAAGGATAATTTTTTTTAAAATTATGAGCTACTTGTTATTAGTTTTTTTTATTGTATTTTTTTTCCTGTATCGGATTACATGCAAGAGGTTACAATGCAAGAGAGGTTAGTGCATATAATGGTTTTTTGACAAAAATGAGGAAAAAATTTGCTCATGTAAAAGTATTTGTTGATATTTTTACCAATAAGAATCCTAAATTTTTGGGAGAAAAAAATATGATTGAATAAAAATAACTTGTTCTTGATTATTCTGTTGAGAGTAGCTTTAAGTAACAAAAAAAAACTGCCCGAAAAAAGCAGTCTTTCTTGATTGTTTAAAAAAAACAAGATTAATCTTCGTCTCCATCACCTAACATAGCTTTGACTTCGTCAGGGGCTTCGTCAAATGAGAGTGCTGAAGCAGGTAATAAGAAATCAACGTCTTTGATTTTCTTATTGGCTTTGATTTCAGTAATTTCATTGATAACCGTATATGTAACACCACCAGTATCCATATCAGAGGATGTATATAATGGATAACCTTTAAGCCCAAAGTATTGAGTAGAGATAAAAGTAGGCATAAAATCATCTGAAATGTACAGGTTAGCTGTAGTTACGTCATCCGTTTCTAAATTAGTAATAGCTGCTACTACTTTATAACAGGTGTAACCGGCAATCACTTTAGTATCTTCTTTTACCATAGTAAAATCCACTTTTGTTTTAGAAAAATCTACCGGAGTAGTTTTGTAATAAGAACCCATACCGAAAGCAGTCATGTCAAGGATAATTGTGTTGAGCATTTTATCTCCGTCAGAGATCGTTGTAATCCCAAGTCCTTGCATCACCATTTCAGATTTTACCTTGTTGTTTAATACGGTAGTCTCTGCATTGATAGGGAATTGTGATAAAATGTTGGCATCTGTTGTGTTTTCAACATAAGTTTTTGATTTTATAATGCCTGCGAATGGTTTTTGTGCATAACTCGACAGTAAAAAAATCGATAATAATAACAGTAAACAAGTCTTTTTCATTTTTTTATAATATTAATTTGTTAATCTAAATGTAGTATTTATTGAAATGCAAATGTACATAAAATTTTTCAATTATACACAGACACATAAATTTTTCCTCAAAAAATATAGAGGAAAATTACAAAAAAATCTAATCATATTGACAACTTTTGGTAATAATGCTGTGAAAAATTATTTGATTATTTTAAACATCCTGTTCCAGCGGATATTTCCTTCCGAAAAATCTTTGAATTTATTGATAGAAAGCCATACAAAAGAGGCTTTACCTACCAGATGATCGGCAGGTACAAATCCCCAAAAACGGGAATCTAATGAGTTATGACGATTATCCCCCATCATAAAATAGTAATCCATTTGAAAGGTATAATGGTCAGTTTTCTCTCCATTGATATAAATTTCGCCCTCTTTAATTTCTAATTGATTGTGCTCATAATGGGTAATAACGGTTTTATAAAGTACTATAGTAGAATCGTTGAGTGTTACCGTAACGCCTTGTGCAGGGATGACCAACGGACCAAAATTATCTTTATTCCATTGATAACGAGGATCATGAGGAAAAACAGAATAATCAAATACGAAAAAGCCATTTTATTCCCGTTATTCACGAACATCACCCCACCAACTGAGAATACCATTCCTTACTAA
>JAITTF010000318.1 GCA_031287215.1 Bacteroidales bacterium | reverse complement strand
ATATATTGCTATTGGTTTTATTGTGTTTTTATTCATGTAATAATTTAATCTCTGTAAATATCCTTTTTCAGCAATTCCTATTCTTGTTTTCATAATTTAAACCAAAATATTTTATTATTTTTTTAATCTTTCGGGGAATTATTAAAATAAGGTTCCCCCAGCGATATGCGCGTGAACTTTCTATAGAAGTAATTTGGGAAATGAACTGGGATTTTATTTGAGATATTTCTTGGTTAAATATTTGTAATTGAGCTTGTAATTGAGCTTGTAATTGAGCTTGTAATTGAGCTTGTTGAAAATTTTCATGAGTGATTATTTGTTGCTTAACCGAAAAATTGTTGATAAAATTACTTACGGTTGACATTTCCGGTACTATAATTCTAAAATCATATCCATCGTTCCACGCGACATAAATTAATATACGTTCTATGCAGTGTGCTATTGTCTCATTGTTCGGAAGAGGTTCTTCTGGAAAATCAATTGAAGATAATTTAAGTTTAAAAAGAGATTGTAACGCAGCCGGCCTATACCAGAACATATTTCCATACGGCATGATCATGGTTTCAAAATGATTAAAAGAAATATTCTTTCTACACTTCATTCGTTCCCATAATCTGTCCAATATTAATTGATTGCCTTTGGTTTCAGGAGTATATTGAAACTTGAAATTAAAGCATGTTGGTATATCGGGAATGATTATTCCGATTGATTTGTTCTGATTGAAATAGTTAGTAATATTACCGATTGGAATTAATGAAAGCTCAATTAGTTCCTGTTGCCAAATTTCCCCAAACCATTCATCTTCAAAAATTGTTTTTTTTGTATGAAAATGGCCTACAATATCATACACATTTAAATCTTCGGAGATAGTCAACCAAGGGAGGACATCACGACCTTTGTTTTCAGTAATAACAATTTTTTTTAATTGTCCTTTTTTGAAATATTTTTCAATATAACTCTCAATAAATTCCTTTTTTTCAACTAAATCTGTTGTGATAAATAAATCAAAGAAAATTTGATGCTTATTGAAATAAAAAATGTATTTTTCAAAAACATCAAGATAATATACATGTAAATGTATGGCTATTTTTAATGATAAACCTGGATTTTTTTCAACTTTAGTGGATACTGAAATACATTTGTTATAAACGGTATTTGAAATATTTGGTTCATACATATCATCAAAATAATTTATTATTAGTGATACCGGATAATTTATATTTTCGCTTATATAGTTAGTGATAAATTGTGGAAATGCAAAATAAACAAAAGACTTTATTTTTAATAAAGGCACTTTGTTCTTTATTATTAAATATGGATGCCATGTCGCGATGTCCGGGTGTTCAATATCTTCAAAGTGTTTTGTTTCAAAATATACCGAATATTTAAATCCGATAGCAAGCAATATTGAAGTAAGCTGTGTTTCGTAATTTTGAAATACCTGTAATACATCATTAAAATATTGCACATTATTCCAAAATTCTCTGAAAATTGAAGATTGGGTAATTGCATTATTAAAACATAAAAAATAACTTTGTACATGTTCGGGAATGGATTTACCGGTTCCCGGCATACCTCTGGTAGTTTCCTGGTGATTTGTTAAGCCCCAAAAATCCACGTCTTTGTGTTCCATTGTTAAATAAACAGGTTCTAAATCAAATAATGGACCAAAACAAGTATCATTCATCAATGTTATATTATCATATTGTGATAACTCATCCCATCCAATCTCAAAAAATGCGTCTTTCCAGGCGCCAAAATCGAAGCCTTTATTTTCACGAGTGATAATTGTATTATATAAACCATTTATTTTAAGATATTGATCATCAAGTATCAGACTATTGGTAATAAATACAATTTTACGGTAAATATGTTTTATATGATTTAATAAATAAATAATATAATCAGCGATCTTGTTGTATTTATTGTAATGGACGAAAAATAATATCCTCTTCAAATTAAATCCCATTTCCATTCAGGTATAATAGTATTCTCTCGCACTGGTGATGGATGCCGGTACATTTGATTATTACTATCTGTTTTAAAAAACAATTTTATATTAGGAGAAACCAATCTTTTTATTTTATGAATAGCAAAATCAAATTCAATGAAATATTCTCCCGGTGCAAAAATTGATGTGTCAAAATTTAGTGTGATTGAATGTACTCCATTTTGGCAGAGCAAATTATAGTCATTATCATCAAGTATTTCAGAGTCAGTGGATACACATAATTGAACCTCGTCTACATTGAAAAAAGGTATTGAAAAAACAAAAGTATTATTTGAAACAAGCACTTCAAAGACAATTGATAATTCAGAAATGGTTTCATTTTTCTTAGTTATTTCCGCTTTATATAATTTTAAATTTTCATCACCATCTATGCCTTCCCAATGGGTAATTTTATCCTTTTCTATTTTTGGACTATACGCATTAATTGCTTCATCAATATTTCCCTGGTAAATTACTCTTCCCTGTTGTAATAAAATTCCGGTATTACATAGGGTCTTTACCGCCTCAATATTATGGCTCACAAACAGTACTGTCCGGCCCTGATCGGTACTTAAGTCCTGCATCTTTCCCAAAGCCTTTTTTTGGAACTCCGTATCCCCAACGGCCAGTACTTCATCGGCAATCAGAATATCACTGTCCAGATGAGCGGCTACCGCAAAGGCCAGGCGTACATACATACCGCTTGAATAGCGTTTAACCGGTGTATCAATATGCTCTTCAATACCGCTAAAAGCGATGATTTCATCAATTATTTGATCGGTACGGCGTTTTTTCATGCCTAAGATTGCACCGTTAAGGTATATATTTTCCCGCCCGGTTAATTCGCCGTGAAAGCCGGTACCAACTTCAAGGAGGCTCGTAATCTTTCCTTTTATTTTGATGGTTCCCTCGGTGGGTGAGGTGACGCGGGAAAGAAGTTTGAGCAGGGTACTTTTGCCAGCGCCGTTTTTACCGATAATAGCTGCACGATCCCCCTGTTTTATTTCAATGTTTATATTTTTTAATGCCCAAAAATAATCTTCATTAGTGGCGTATTTATTTTCCCCGATTTTCGAGTACGGATCTTCCTTACCGCTTTTAATGGCAAGCCATGTCTGAATATCCTGAAATAAAACGCCATTATTAATTACCCCAAGACGGTACTTCTTTGAAAGATGTTCAATTCGTATGGCAATATCAGACATAAACCACCTATAAATCAAAAATTCAGGGATGGTGCCAATTCATTAAAAATTTATTTTTGCTCCAAGCTCAATATGAAAGCCGCTGCTGGGATCTGATGTTTGCCCTGCGAGGACATAATCAAAAAGATGTAAATAGGTAAGATTCACATACATATGAAACGGGTTCATGAAAAAATACAGGGATTTAATTCCAACCCCGAGTACGGTTTTTTGCATGAAAGCTAAATTGTAAGGGTTAGGTGGGGCATTGGGAGTTGTATAGCGCAGAAGATAATCATTGTCAACATTATATCTGTATAAGTAAAGCATAGAATTGCCTTTGGGATAATAAACGTTGAAACCGAGAAATTGACTGTTGCCACCCGTTCCCAAGCCCGCTCCCAGCCATTGCCCCTTATTAGTATAGCCCTGTGTGATCTGATGATGCATGTAAAAATTATTTGCCCATAAAAATTGGGAATAAAAAGCAGACATCTCCATATTATTGTATTCAAAAATCAATTCGCCCCTGAAGTTATTTGCCTTATCTATTTTAACAAATTTCTTTAATCCACCCAAAAAGACCATTGTGTGTGAAAAATTTCTGACGTATCCATCCAGGTCCGGAGCGGGGTTATCATTGAATCCAAGTTCACTGTAAATTTCAATTCCTGCTTTTGGAAGTAAATAATTATAACCGATTGAGATCCGCTGGTCCCAGATGTCGTCACCTCCAACTGAGTTAAATTGAAAAAGAAGTAAACTTTTTATTGTCCCCAACAAGAATCATATTTTTTAGAGGCAAAAAGAAAATGATTGGTATCTGTGAAAAAAGAAGAGGAGGGGAAA
>JAITTF010000191.1 GCA_031287215.1 Bacteroidales bacterium | reverse complement strand
CGTTTCGACAGCCTGTTACTTGCGGTTTACGGGATGTTTTTTTACGTCCGGTTGTTTATCCTGTAAGCTTCGCTTACAGGTTACTAAACGATGCTTCGTAAACGAAGCAAATGGATCACCTCAAAGATAACAAAAAAAATCGTTATTCGAAATTAAAAGTAATCACAATCATCCGGGAAGTTCCTTTGGAGATAGCCTGAGGATATTTCATCAGATCTTTGTCCGTCAGGTCCGAGCGATTTTTTTCTATGATGTCGGCCAAACCGAAGCAAAATTTTATTTCGGGGCAAACTTTAACGATGGGGAGGTAAAAATCGCATCCCAATCCGATCTCAAAACCGTAATCCAGTGGTTTCAACAGAATAGCTTCGCCTTTTTTTCTTCCTAAATCCAATGAGGCATAAAGTCCTGTGAGAAAGTATGGACGATAATTATTTAACCGTCGTGATGCAAATTTGATATCGATAGGCAAAGAGAGGTAATTGGATCGAACAGTGGCCTTGTAAGGTTCTTCCATGTTTTTTTCCTTGAACAGAAACGGTTTATCTCCGAAATGGATCGAAGGGCTGGTTCTCAGACTCATATACTGGTTCATATACAAATCAGCGATTATTCCTACGCTGAATCCCGGTGAATAACTAGGAATCTGAGCATACCATGTCTCTCCGTCATCCGTCGTGAGACCGGAATTATCGATGATCATGTCCTGAAAATTCATCCCGACGGTGATCCCGAAATGATATAATCTCTGATCTCCGTAAGGCTGATTTTGTACTTTCATTTTCTGAGCATGAAGGACACAAAAGCACATGCACAAGATGCCGGTTATGTATAATTTTTTCTCCATGTATAATTTCCCTCAACTATTTTTAACGGATAAGTTGTAGTAGATATTGTACGGAACGTTCATTTTTTATTTTATAAAATTATCTTTTAGAGATAACCTTTTGAATAAAAGGCTGTAAGCGGAGTTTTTCAGCGGTAGAGGTAACGATTTGGCAACCGTGCCTATTTCTGCGTTTTGCGTTGCATTTCCTCAAATAACTCACTGCAAATCTATGAATTATTTCTCACAATCCAAAGCATATTTTTTCCTTTTTTTATCTGTTAAACACCCCTCTTATGGAAAGAATGAATAAGGCAATGCTTTTAGGATATTTACTCTTTTTGTGAAGCAAAAAGGAAGAAATCTTCTAAAACCCGAAGGGCTCGGCGTTGACGTTTCATTCTTAGAATATACCTTTGTGTACAGATAAATAAAGGATTCTTTTCAAATATGATAGTATCGTACAAACCAAGTTAGTCTCTTAATTTTTAGCAAAATCAAACATTAAATGTTTGATAAAAGGGAAATTGTTATGGAAAGAAATATAGTGTAAATCAAAATTCATCAAATCAAAATCCTGAGGCTGTAAAATTTCTGTTTTTCTATTCAAGTTACATAAACACGTATTTAGCATTGACACTATATTTTCAGTTTTCCCCTGAAGTATATAACCAATCAAACATCCATTTTGTGGATATTTCCCTGATAAATAATTGTCAATGCCTGTTTCTATGTAACGTACATGAAGGCTACTGGCTGAAATTTTGGATTTACGTTTTGATTTATGAGAATCAACCTCAATTAAATTTTTCGCTTCTACAAAATAAGTGAGTTTAGAATTAGCAGCCCAACCACATAACCTAAAGTCAATTCGTGGAGCTTCCTTTGCAGATTTCACCTTTCTTAGAATATCATTTTTATAAAGTCGATATTCGGGCGTAATATCAATTTTCCAATTAATAGCTTGTTGAGAATTATCTATATAGTCAAATAAGATTGCTGATATGTATTCTTCTTCGCAGTCAATATTTACACTATTGCTTGAGTTTACGGATGTATAGGCATCTATCAGTAAGTTCAAACATCTCCATTCAAACTCCTGTTTAAAAGAATTTATGATTGATACATTTAATGTTCCTTTGCTCATATATCGCCGCCTCCCATATTTGCAATTTCTATAGTCAGCGATAATGCATCATCAACAGCCTGTGAACGTGTCCAAAATCTTTTCTGATTAGGTTTTATCAGATATATCTTATTAGTGTCGTAATATTTATATTGCTTCCTTACATATATGTTCTGTCCTTTTTCTTGTAATGAAAACTCATTTAGCATTTTCAAGGCAGGAGATAATTCTTTTGCATTTTTGCTAAGAACCGGTTCTTGTTTATTATCAAAAGATATTACTACTAAATTGAGAGGGTCATTCAATTGAACATCAAAAATAGTTGCATTGGCTTTAAGTGATGAATGCTGTAGAAAATCATTCAACTCATTGCATAGCACATCTGCATATGCTCTATTTTCCACGTCCAAAGTCCGTTTAAATGCAACTGAATTTTCTCCTTGTTCAAATAAATCAAGGCTGAATTTTAACGTATCTTGAATTAACACTTGCTCTTTTATGCCAACATCTAATAATTTGAAAAATTCATATAGAATAATAACTTCATTGTTTAATATTACTTGTTCATTTGGAAAATCTAATGAAAGTTCCCCAAAAATAGCATCAAAAGCATATGTAATTGTTTTGTTCTCTTTAGTATTTCTTCCAAAGATATTGGGTGTTTCTAATAGCTCATTCAGAAATATTTGCTCTCTTTCGATGCCCCAAGATGAGCTTAATAGAAACAGAATGTAGCGCATTATTTCTGAATTGAAATAGGACACTAATGCTTTTTTCATGAACAATGGCTTTTCTCCATTTATTATAAATGCTCCGGTTGTGCAATAGCATTTATAATCTATCAATGAAGAGGCTATTCTTCGATTATGCTGTCCTTGTTTTATTATAACAAATGGAGGAGTAAACAAATCTTCATTATTACGTCTATAATACTTGTCGTTATCATCTAAAGAAAATTCTTCGTTGGTGTAATATCTATCTATTGCACTTGTTCGAAGTATTTTTTCTGGAATAAAATCAGGCTTATCGCTATCTGCGTTTAAACCCCTACCGAATTCCCATTTTGCTTCTTTATCGGTAGAAAAATATTGACCAAGTGTTTTGTTTTTCTTAATTAGAGAAGATATGAAAACAAAATCTTGCAAATTCCCCCACAACCCAACCTTCCATATGTTTGTGTCATGCTTTTGGCATTCATATCGAGGAAGATATTTTATGTCAGTACTATCTATGACTAAACCATCTATTACATTAGATTTTACATAGGTTTTGGGAGCGCAATATTCTATTGTGTCTGAAGTTTTTTCCGAAGTTTTTTTCCTATAGTAAACAATACTAATTGGCACTACTGCAGAATTAAAAAGTTGTCCTCCAAAATCTTTTTTTGCTTTACGAAAAATTGACAAATTATAAACTTTCTCTACATATGTTTCATTAAACAGCCAATTTCTAAATTTTTGATACTTTTTATTTGTATTGGTCAATACCTTAGTATTGAATATTAAAGCAATTTGCCCATCATCATTTATAAATTGAATAGCCTTGTCTAAAAATGCAAGCACCTTTTCTTGTGCATATCTACGACTATCTAAGTATTTCTTAATAGGCAAATCAATTTTCTCTGTTCCAAATGGAGGATTGCCAATTAGCAGATCAGCTTTAACAAATTTATCTGTGTCTATTTCTCCTATAGTATCATTGCACCACAAATTATTCCCTTGCTTATTTGCAATAGAATCATCTTGTGGATTGTTTATTAAGTAAGGGAGGGTATATTCTTTTTTTATCCATAAGGTTTTAGGGTCTAACTGCTCTACCAATGCTAAATAAAGACTAAATGCAGCCACTTTGATTGCCAATGGATCTATTTCAATTCCATAAATGCTATTTATTAAGATGTCTCTTAAATCTGTAAAAGTTATATTTTTATTAGGGTGGGCATTCTTCCATCTACGAATAAGCCTTTTATATGCTTCAATTAAAAAAATGCCTGAACCACACGCAGGGTCGACTATTTTAACATTATATTCCTTTTTATCTTTAGAAGTAGGTAGTTTATCGTTTAAAATTAATTCTACCAAAGGATATGGGGTATAGAATTGTCCTTTTGCTTTTTTAGACGTAAGCTCTCCAAGGAAATTCTCATACACTTCGCTTAATAATTCGATTTGAATAAAATTGAAATTAAAGATTCTCCATTCAAATAATTTAGGATTGTCTGAAATATCTCCATCTGTAAAACATGCTCTAATTTTTCCTAAATGCTTTTTAGTAACAAATTGTTGTTCGTTTTTTACTACTGGAAATACATTCCCATTAAAATGTTTCTGTAGTTCGGCAAACAAGCGATAAGTAGCATCAACGTCTTCTAAAATATCAAAATAACTTTTAGCTCCTCCTTTAATTTTCTCATATAAACCTGCCTCTTGGGCTGCGCCTTTATCTTCAAGATATAGAATAAATAAAGAACGCATTAATAGTCCATGAATTATTTCTTTGTTTTTTATTTCTTTGTTTAAGAGTTCTGCTGTATTTACAAGACTTTGAACTAAAAATCGATCTATTCGCCTTTGTATGTTAACTTTTTCTCTAATGCCATAATCGCTAGTCCAAATCAAACCACAATCGATTCCTACGCGAGAAAACAATTCAACTAATATCTCTAAATTAACTTTATCTGTTTTTTTACTCTCAAAAATTTCATAAAGTTTTAGTTCTAAGTTAAAATCGGCATCAGGCTGTAAGTACTTTGGCTTTTCGTAACAATTATATATCCGAATTTCTGTGTCTGAAACAACAAAAAGAAACATAACTTTCCGATAATTCCACGCCTTGTGCTGTATTTCTGAAATCTCCTGTAATGTATTAGCATCAAAAGCAACGACTTCCTTAAAAAGAACAGCAGGAAAGTCTCCTGAAAAGTAAACTTTATCAGCACCAATTTTCTCCAATTCCTGATATTCAGGATTAGAAACAGGTATTTCAGAGCATTTTACTAAATGCTCATAACCTAATTTCTTATAGAAAAAATTTGTACTCATCTATTATATTATGTTATATAGGAAAGCCATACAAGCATATAACTCCCAATTTGCAAATGTACGAAAAAGGCGATGATATCCAATGCTGTGTGCCTTTTAAATTTTCCTTCCACGTTTCTTCTTTTTCTTGGGTTTTCGTATCGTTTGTTCTTCGTTGCTATTGTTGGGTTCAAGAGTAGGTAAGCCCAATGCAGAGGATAGCCCCAAATCAGGAAGATTGAAACTTTGCTTATTTTCAGGACTGCGTGAAGTGTAGCTTTCTTGTTTATTTGTAAGCTTGCTTTCAGTCAGTTCTTCTTGCTTATCTGCATACATGCCTGTTTGCACATCTGCATTCATCTTTCTTTTTTCATCGGATATCTGCCGTTCCTGTATTTCGAGTTGTTCGGAGATACTGCCGTTCTTCATAGTGTTGTAATACTCAAAGGATTCGGTTAGAGGGCGGTTATAGTTGAATAGTTTATCAAATCCCTGCTCTGCTTGCCGGAACAGGTTCTTCCTGTCAAAACCGCCTTTAATCGCTCCTTTCTTGGTGTTCTTGTGGTTGGTAAGCGGGGATAGCTTCTTTTTGTTGGATTGGTCTTTCCGGCTTACAATCAAATGGCAATGCATATTCAGTTCGTTGTCTGACCTGTCCCGGTCAAAATGTATCTTGCCGTAAAACTTTATATCCTCTGCCGATAGTCCTTTGTTGAAGTTTTTGGCATATTCGGGAATGTCCACTTCCCGGATATACCGTTTCATGGCTTCGGCTTGTTCGTGTTCTGTGCTTCCCATTGCCCGAAGTTCCTTTTCCGATGGGCTGACATGGATAGCGTAAAACTTGGCATCCGTTTTCATAAGTTGCCCTATATTGCCGTCTATATCCTTTACAACTTGGGATTTATAGATATTATCGTCTGTCAGGTTGAAAAAACCTTCGGTATAAATTCCCTGTTCCATACGTTCCATATCTTCATGTTCGCAATAATCGGCGAGCCTCCGGCTACTGCCTGCGTTGTTGTATGTGCCTTTGGACGGTGGCGGGAAGTCTATGTTCATGGGGTTTATATTTGCTTGTTACTACTTTTCATTTATCAGGTCGTTTATTTCGGCTCTTAGGTTCTCTTTCCGCTTGCCGTCCATTACTCCACAAGTTGCCAGTTCCGAATACAGGGAAATCAATTTCAGGAATTTATTATTATTCTGCTCCTGCTTCTTCGATGATGTGTTTACGGCTTGGGCAAGGTCGTTAATCTGTTTGGCTTGTTTGTTAATCACGGTTGCGTGTTGGTTGAATGTTTCGCTTATCTTTTTCAGAACATTGTCCTGCAACTCTCTTGTGGTGTCTATCTCCGATGTTATCAAGCCTTTCTGTTCTTTCACGGAAGCATCGAATTTAACCGCTATCGAATGGCTTGTGCGTATCATCGGGTTAAGTTCCTTTTCCTCGTAGTTCCGGATAAAGCGGATAATATCGTCCTGCCGTTTGTTTATCTTGGCAAGTTCCGTTTTTACCGATTCGGGAGTGTCGGCAGGGTTGATATGGGCTTTGTCCAGATACAGGAAAGCAAGTTTCACAATTTCGCCTTTTTTCAGCGAATAGCGTTTGCAGATTTTCGCTATCAAGCTTGCCGTTTCCTTATCTAT
>JAITTF010000266.1 GCA_031287215.1 Bacteroidales bacterium | reverse complement strand
AGAATGGCGCATCATCAAGCAAGTTATCAGCCACAAAACTAATCGTTTTTTCATCTTTTCTTAATTTACAAGTTTCGACTTACACTAACGATCATTTCTCGTTATTATTATTCAAAAATAGTAAAAAAACATATTTTATATATCCGTTTATTGCATAATATGATATCTGAAACAGGAGTTTTGTATTGACGATGTTCATAAAAAAAGGACTTTTATAATAAAATAAAAGTCCTAAAAAATGATAAAATGAATTTAGCAATTTACAAATTCGCACCAACCAAACTTGTCTTCTACTTCACCATATTGAACGCCGGTGAGGTATTTGTACAATTTCTGGCACCAAGGACCTGGTTCTCCGGCAGTTGTATATACAAATTGTTCGCCCGTTTCTCGATCTTGAATCAAGGCAATAGGAGAAATTATCGCTGCGGTTCCGCATGCACCTGCCTCTTCAAAAGAGCCAAGTTCAGCGATAGCAACTGGTCTTCTCTCTACAGTCAAACCGATCTCTTCAGCGATTTGTCGGATAGACATATTGGTAATTGAACATAAAATAGAATGAGAATCTGGAGTAATGTATTTGCCGTCTTTAATGCCGAAGAAATTAGCAGGGCCTGCTTCATCAATATAAAGTTTAGTTTTTGAATCTGCAAAAATAGAAGCTGCAAATCCTTCGTGGTGCGCTCTTTCACCGGCTCTTAGTCCAGCTGCATAGTTGCCACCTACCTTAGCATGACCTGTTCCCATAGGAGCTGCACGGTCATAATCTTTTACCAATTGCATTTTTACCGGTTTAAAGCCCTCTTTAAAATAGGGACCTACAGGCGTAACAAATACGATAAATAGGTATTCATCAGCAGGACTAACCCCCACTTTGGCACCACTGCCTATAAGAAATGGACGTAAATAGAGTGAACCACCCGTACCGTAAGGAGGAATAAATTCAGAATTCATCTCCACTGCTTTGAAACAGGCTTCTCTAAATACCTCTTTATTAACAGGTTTCATAAGAACTGTCTCAGCAGACAATTGTAATCTTTTCCAGTTTTCTTCCCATCTGAAAAGACGTACTTTACCATCTTTACCTCTATAGGCTTTTAAACCTTCAAAAGCTGCTTGTCCATAGTGCAAAACGGTAGAAGCAATGTGAAGTTCAACATTTTCCGAGGAGCTAATTTCCAACTCTCCCCATTTTCCGTTTCTGTAGTAACAACGAATGTTGTAATCAGTTTTTACATACCCAAATGGAAGACTTTTCCAATCAATATTTTTCATACTATTTATATTTAATTTGTTTATTGTTATTATCTATGAGAAAGTTATACTGTCAAAAGGGATGCAACATCCAACCCTTTCAACTTTTCACGCCCATGTAGAGCAGCTAACTCCATAAAAAATAGAGCGGACACCTTGTTAGGTTCAAAATGATTGATCAATTTTACAGCTGCAGCTGCAGTGCCTCCTGTAGCTAAAATGTCATCAAAAAGCAGTACATTTTTATTTAATTTGAGGGCATCGGTGTGTATTTCAATGGTAGCTTGTCCATACTCTAAGTCATAACTTTCGCTATATGTAGCGAAAGGTAATTTTCCTTTTTTGCGTATTGGTACGAAGGGGATTTTGAGTGCCAGCGCAATAGCAGGACCAAAATAATAACCACGAGATTCTAAAGCTACAATAACACCAGGATTGCTCTTTTTTGCCTCCTCAAGAAGCACGTTAAATACTCTTTGGTACTCCTCTGCATCATTTAAAATGGTGGTAATGTCATAAAACTGTATCCCTTCAGAGGGAAAATTGGGTACAATTCTTACTTTATTGATGTCTATCATTAAAAAAAAAATTCTTCTATTTGAGGTGCAAAAGTACGACTTTTATTTTAATTAGGCTAATGGGGTTGTGCTTTTTTCAGTTTGTCCAGGAAGTATTTAAAAACACAATATGTTGCTTTGCAATTTGCTTAGGTTTGTTAGATTTAATATCAAATACTATTTGAATTTTTGGAAAATTTTGTTTGAACAGTAACAAATATGCATAAAATAATTCATCAATAAATTCTACATTTTCGGAAAACTCAAACGTCAAAGAATTTTGGACTAACCTTTCATCTTGTAGCCATTTTTTATAATAGTCCTCAATGAAAATATTTATTTCATTGATAGTTATGTTGCTATTAAATCGTATAGTGTCTCCCATATTTATTTATTTACTTCAATAAAGAATTTTTAATTTTCATTGATTCCCTGATATATTATCTGTAACATTTTCAAAACTTTCCCCTCCCCAATTTTATCCACCACCCAAAGGCTTCCCAAATTCCCCCTTCCGCTCATAGTATCTTTCCCAGCCATATTCGTTAAAAAATGAATGTTAATACTTAGCAAATCTATCTTGCAAAAATACAGAAAATATTTAGAGAATACAACTTCTTTTTTAGTAACTTTATTCTATAGGAGTTGCCTTAATTAACTCGGTGCAAGGATAGCTTCGCTCTGGTTTGCACAAAGAATACTAAGAATTTATTTCATATCTTTTATTATCAGTTCAATGCAATGGTGAATGGATAGCTTAAACGAAAAAAAATTATTTTGGATTACTCACCACGATCCCAGCCATCATCTCCGCAAGTTTTTCTTCTTCCGATCTTTCGATATCTATCCAATGAATAGCAAACCCTGATCGTTCCATCTTCCTGAACCAGGTCATCTGTCGTTTGGAAAATTGGTGAATGGCGATGTTCAACAGTCTAAACATCTCTTCGTAAGTGATTGATCTTTGTAAATATAAGGTGATGTATTTGTATTCAAGACCATAACGCAGTAATTGTTCAGGGTTTACACCCTGGTCAAGGAGCTGTTGCACCTCTTCGATCATACCCTCCGACAATCTTTGTCGTAGTCTGTGGGTAATTTTACTTCTGATGACCTCTCTATTGCCGTAAAGACCAAAAATAGTAGAGGGGATAGCTTGTGCAAATTGGCTCAATTTGGGATGTTGGCTGTAATAGACCTCAATTTCTAATGCTTTCAGCATTCTTTCACGAGTATCAATATCTGTGGTATTGTGTAAAGATTTGTAATTCAATAGTAATGTGATGAGTTCATCGTCTGTTTTGGATTCTAAAGAGGAGCGTAACGATTGGTTTTCAGGGACAGGGAATAGTTTATACCCTTTCAAAAGTGCTTCAATATACATGCCGCTACCACCACAGAGGATTACTGTTTTTCCTTGATTTTGAATGTTTTTGATTGCTTCTACGGCAGCTTGTTGGTATTGAAATACATTGTATTCGGTACCGGGGATAGCAATATCGATGAGGTGAAAAGGAATTGCTTTTCCATCAATCCTATAATCCTTCAAATCCTTGCCTGTTCCGATATTCATTCCTTGATATACTTGGCGCGAATCGGCACTGACAATCTCTCCGTTGCATAAGGTTGCCAATCGGGTAGCTAATCGGGTTTTACCCGTAGCAGTAGGTCCTAAGATCGTGATCATGGGTTGCATAGTAGTGTCAAATGCGGGGTTCGTCAAATACTTCCAGATTGAACATTCTCTCTTCAGCTATTTCAAATCGTAAAAAGGTAATATGAGTATGAAATCCATTTTTGCCAGCAGCTCCCGGATTGACAAAGAGGAGTTTGTTGGCTTTATCCTGCATCACTCTGAGGATGTGTGAATGTCCCCCCACAATGATAGTAGGTTGATGTAGTTGGATGATTTTTTTAGTAATATGCTCATAATGATTAGGATAACCTGTAATGTGCATTAAAGAGACAAGGTATTTTTCGCAGTTAAAAAGAAGATGCTCTTGGATTACGGCTCTTACATCCCAACTATCGCAATTTCCATAAACCGCCTTTACGGGCGCAATGAGTGTTAGCTCATCCAAAACATGAATGCTACCAATATCTCCGGCATGCCAAATCTGGTCACATTTTTCAAAAAAATCGAAAACTTTAGGATGAACATAGCCATGAGTATCGGAAAGGATGCCTATTTTTGTCATAATCTCTGACGAACTACTTCAAACAAAACGATTCCGGTGGCGACAGAGACATTCAAAGACTCTACTGTACCTACCATCGGAATTTTTACGGCATCATCACATTTATTAAGGTATTCTCTTGCAATGCCTTCGTATTCATTGCCCATAATAAAACATAGCGGATTGGTGAAATCTTTCTCGTAAAAATTCTTGTCTGTTTTTTCAGTAACGGCGCACATTTCTACGCCTGATTCTTTGAGAAATTCTATGATTTCGACTAAGTTGGAGTGGCGACAAATGGGGATTTTGTATAGTGCTCCTGCAGAGCTTTTTACAGCATCTTCATTGAGTTGTGCTCCCCCTTTTAAAGGTAAAATGATCGCATCAACGCCGGCACATTCTGCCGAACGAGCAATGCCGCCAATGTTACGGACATCGGTAATTTTATCTAATATCAACAAAAAAGGAGTTTTGCCATCTTCATATACAGTAGGTAGAATGTCGTAGATACTCTGATATTCAATAGCAGAGATAAAAGCTACGATACCTTGATGATTGCCTCTGGTAATGCGGTTGATTTTCTCTACCGGTACATATTGAAAAGGAATCTTGTTTTGACGAATAATAAAAAAGAGCTCTTTAAAAAGGTCTCCTTGTAATCCTTTTTGAATGAATATTTTATCAATAGTTTTTTCAGATTTTATCGCTTCCGAAACAGGTCGAAAACCATAAATAATGCTGTCTTGTTGTTGCATGTCAATAAATGAGTAAGGTTAATATTTGACGACTTTTCCGGTACCTAAAGAGTGATTTTTATTTTTTAGGGTAATAAAATAACATCCCGCCACTAATTCGGAAAGGTTTATCGTGTTGAGGTTACTATTTAGATTGTCAGTCTTTAACAATCGTCCAAAAAGGTCGTGAATTTCGTATGCAGTAGGTGTTTGATGGGGATCTGGAATCGTAAAAGAGACCGAATTTTGGGTCGGATTGGGATAAAAAGTCAATTTTTGAGCTACTGAAGGGGTGTGAATAGTGGCACCAAGATCTTTTCCCAGCACCGGACGCATCATAGGGACACCTTTATAGAACATCTCTTCCCATTGATTTTGAGTATTGTAAAAGGTAAATCCGGACTCTCCTTCATAGTCTTGGTCAAATCCTATATTGATTTCTACCGCATTATTTTGATAAAAACCGATGTAAAATGTGCCGCTGACCCACAGAGGCTCTTCAAGATAATAGGTAATAAAATCTGAAAATTCTTCGGCATGAGACGGCAAAAGCATCTCTATAGCTGTAAGTTCATTGCCCGGGAAGCCACCATTGTCATCCCATACTTTAAGAGTAAAATAGTCGAAATTGGCATCATTTAAAACGTCATTAAACCACATTCTCACAGCACGTAACGTATCGGATTGTGCTAAAGTAAATTTTAAAGCCAACGAAGAGTGTTGAGAAGTACTTACCGGAGTGAGATAAAGACCGGCTTCGGCAGTGCCATCATCATAAGCGTAATAGTTGTGAAATTTTTGCACAAATGTACAGGTGTCATTGCGTGAACAATAATCATTAGCACCCACTATTTTAAACAGATGTGTAATGGTAAAATTAGCACTGTCACCCGAAGTGGAGGAGGCGGTGAAATGAACTTCAGGGGTAACATGATTTGCATAATTGTGCAAACCGTCAGTATGATAGGGCTGAATATTATAGTTGTTTGACACTACTTCGCCAACAGATTGATTGTTTTTGTCGGTAATCACATATTGATAAAGGGTGTTCTTTTGACCATCGGAAAGATTGATGAGTTTGTTGTTGAAATTGGATTTGTTGTCAGAGGCACGATACTGTTTCCAAGGCATAGATTGATAGTTCTTGAGCAAAGAAGTTGTAGGATTTGAGAAAGCTACATCATTATGAAAACGGTCATTGCTATTCCGGTTGATATCTAACTTTACATAATCTATGTTCCATTGGTCCACATTAGAGGCTCTTCCAGCATGTCCTTGGTTTTCTAAACTGGCATAATTACGAAAACGGAATTGGAAATTTTTGCGTAAATAATCTTCATTTAGAATGGGAATTAAAACCTGTTTAAAATAGGTTAGAGGCTCCTCAGTCAACCAACTATCTAAAGAGCAACCTTCCGAAGACCACACTTCATCCCACACATATACAGGATGATACGTTGAATCTATTTCGTTGAATACAGAATCTTCTGAAAGATAACCAAATTCAAGCACTAATTTGTCATCGACTTCAGGTTGATTGCCAATGCGTTCCCATACATTGGCGGTAAGCGATGCTCTACCACCACCGGGTTGATAGAAAAAACTGAAATAGAGGGAGTCTTGGATTCTAAGAGGTCTATTTTGACTTAGAAGGGTATCTAAACGAATAGGGTAGGAGGTCAAAGTATCTGCGCCAAAAGTGAGCGTAGAGGCATGAGCATAGATCTTCCCGTATTGGTCTAAAGCGTCTAAAGTTACTACGCCTCGTGTAGGAGGTCGAATAGCATAACTATTGTTGACAAAACCTTGCTTATCCATCCATTTTGCAGGGTCAGGATAGAGGCTATTATAAGAAAAATCATCAAAAAAAGGCAGATTTAATGAAGTAATCTGACTTTTTTGAGCTGTTTGTTCAGCGGCAAAGTTTTTTTCTAAATTCCGATTAGAGGTAACCCCGGTAAGTATCGGTTGTGCTGAAAGTTGCAAAAAAGCACAGAAAAAGAGCAATAGTGCAATTTTTTTAGATGATTGAGTATTAAAATGTCTAACAATGGCAGTTTTTTTCATAAACGAATGTTCTTTTTTTTCAATAAAATATTAATCAACTTCTGATTCATCAAGTAATTCTTCTTCTTCTAAAGAGGTGTATCCAGAAGACCTTCCCACAACGAGTGTAATTTTATCACCTACTTTAATATCTGCTCCGGCAGCGACCGCTCTACCTTGGTACAACTGTTCTAAAACCACATTTTCAAAAGGTGAAGGTTTGTAAATGACATTAGCCAACTCTAACCCTAAAGTTTTAATCATGATTTCGGCTTGTCGTAAAGAGACATCTTTAAGGTCGGGCATTTTCAATTTTGGAGGTTCAGAAGAGGCTACTGTAAGATATACTTTACGCCCTTTTTTGACCAACTCTTTGGCTTGTGGATTCTGTTTTAGTACGGTACCTTCCTGCGTATTTCTGTCAAAAACATAATCAGAGACCACAATTATAAAATCGTTATCTTGAGTATTTTGCAGTAATAATTCTGCATTTTGTCCTACAAATAGAGGCATCTCTACCTCTTCACCATGACGGGTATAAATACTTAAAAAGATGACACTAATAATTCCAATGACGATCGTAATCAGCAGTGCTAAAAGAATATGAAACCATATTTTACTGGTGTCTTTTAAAACGGATAATTTTGACATACTTTGTAATAAGAATATAAAAACGACAAAATTACAAAAATATTTTGAATTACACTTTTTTAAAATAATAATTTTCCTAAAAAGCAGGTATCTTACTCATTTTCATAGCCAATACGCCACACTTTCTCTACTAACTCAATCTGTTGGAGTTTCTCGATTAATAATTCCAAAGATTTTACATTTTCGATGTAGAGCATGATGGTGCCGGTAAAGGTGGAGGTTTGCGTTTCTATCTTTAATGATTTGATATTCAGATCCATTTGCGAAGAGATGATGTCCACAATTTCTTTGATCATTCCTTTTCTATCAAATCCATAAATTTTGATACCCGATAGGAAGGCGATTTTTTTGTCTTTACGCCATTTGGCTTTGATGATACGGTTTCCAAATTCTGCCATCTGTTCCATGGCGTTAGGGCAACTGGTACGGTGTATGAGCATTACATCTCTTTCCAATTGGAAACCTACTACGGGGTCGCCGGGCAATGGATTACAACAAGAAGCTACTACGTGCCGGATCTTATTAGACGTATCGTCCAACATGAAGATCTGTGGATTGGTAATCAACTCTTCGTTGATCAACTCTTCCAATGATTTTTCATTTTTTCCTTTGACGACCTTTTTTTGGAAAATTTCAACTTCACTGTCGTTTTTTCGTAAAATATTGATAACACGGTCTTTAGTAAGTTTTCCTTCTGCGACAAAACTCCAAAATTCGACTATAGAACCGATTTTCAAACCGGCTTGTATGGTGCCTATGTTGTGTGTATTGTACTCAATCTGAAGTTCATTGAGCATCTCTTTTAATACGGTCATGCCGGCGATAGTCTGTTTTTTCTGGTCTTCTCTAATGGCGATTTTGATAGCTTCTTTAGCTTTGGAAGTCGTAACAATTTCTATCCATTCTACTTTAGGTTTTTGCTTTTTAGAGGTAATAATCTCTACTTGGTCTCCATTTTTAAGCACATACTCTACAGAGACGATGTTGTAATTTACTTTGGCGCCAATACATTGATTTCCGATGTTAGTATGTAGTTCGTATGCAAAATCAAGGATAGTAGCTTTCAGAGGGAGTACTACAGAATCGCCTTTAGGGGTAAAAGTGATAATTTCTTTTAAATTAAGATTTAATTTTATTTCATTCAGGAAGTTAAGAGCATCATCATCATTGTTCTTAAGGATATTCTTCACTTTTGCGAGCCAATCTTCTACGCGATTGTCATATTCACGAGGGTTTTTATGGTCTTGTTTGTATTTAAAATGAGCGGCAAAACCATTTTCGGAAATGTCATCCATTCGTTTTGAACGAATTTGTACCTCAATCCATTTACCACAGCTACTCATAGCAGTAACATGAAGTGATTGATATCCATTGGGTTTTGGATTAGCGAGAAAATCCCTTTCACGAGTAGGATTAGTATGATATAGTTTTCTGACCGTATCGGCGATGGTGTAACAAATCCTATTTTCGTCGTCCGGTTCGGAATCAAAAGTAAAACGTACTGCAAAAATGTCGTAAATATCTTCAAACTGAATCTTTTTCTTCTTCATTTTTTCATAAATAGAAAAAACAGATTTTACACGACTTGACATTTCTGCTTTGATGCCTGCTTGAACCAAACGCTGTTGGATAGGTTCGGTAAACTCATTAATCATTTTCAAACGTTCTTCTTTAGAACTTTCGATTTTTCCCGCAATTTGATTATAGGCAATAGGGTCGGTATAACGCATGGCACAATCTTCCAATTCGCTCTTAATGTTGTATAAACCAAGTCGATGTGCAATGGGAACATAGAAAAATGAGGTCTCCGAAGAAATCTTAAGTCGTTTTTCTTCCGGCATATATTCCAAAGTACGCATATTGTGCAGTCGGTCAGCCAATTTGAGCAGAATGACTCTAATGTCTTCCGACATGGCGATTAATATTTTTTTGAAATTCTCTGCCTGTAGGGAGGTGTCTGAATCGTAGCTAATATCTTCTATTTTAGTCAGACCTTCGATAATCAGGGCTATCTTATCCCCAAAAATATCTCTAATTTCACCGATTCCGATTTCGGTATCTTCTACTACATCGTGCAACAGAGCACAAACTACCGAAGTGGTGCCCAAATTAATTTCTGAAGAGACAATCGTAGCTACATCAAGCGGGTGAAAAATATAAGGTTCACCACTTTTACGACGCATATTTTGGTGGGCATTAACAGCTAAAATAAACGCTTTACGGACAGTTTTACGCTGTTCTTTGGTGGTTTTGTCGTAAAGACTTTTAAATAAATTCTTATATTTATTTAAAATCTGTTGTTTTTCAACACTTTCAGCATTCATTTTCTTGCCTCCTTTGGATGTTTAATAGAAAAAAATAATAGACAAATATATAACTTTTTTTTGAATATAGATCTATTCTTTACTTGCTAAGATGTCTGCAATGTGGATGACCTCAATTCCAATTTCTTCCGATTGAATATAAGCATCTATGTATTGTAAACAATGGATGTCGGTAGAAGTAACATATTGAGCTCCTTGTCTATAAATTTTATCAATTAAAGAGGATAACATGATGTCGGATACTTCAGGATTTTGCAGTGCAAATTGACCATTTGCCGAACAACAATCAATCATGTCAGGGTCAGTCAATAGATCTAATCCTTTGGTATTTTTTAATAATATTTCCGGTTCATTTCCTAAATTATACATATTGCGAGCTGCACAACTTTTAAAATAAAATACTCGATGATTAAAAGTGTTATCAACACAAGTAACATGCTTAACATTTACTATGTAGTCGCATAAATCGTAAACATTGTTGACAAAAAATTCGAGTTCGGCTGGGACGGAAATGTTTTCAAATAAAGTTTTAAAATGTGTTTTTATGTATCCAGAACATGCTGTAGATGGGATGATTAAGGGTAGTTTATTGCTAAATTCAGTCATCAATTTATTGCTTAAATAAATAGCTTCTTCTTCAGCACCTTCCATAAAAAACTTTCGACCGCAGCATGTAGATTCTTCATTGTAGAAGCAAGATTGCCCCAAATGTTCTAAGACTTTAATAACACTTATTGGAATTGTGGGGGCAAACATATCCATTGAACATGGGATAAATAGGTTTACAGTGTCATTTTTATATTTCATATTAGTAATTGCTTTTATTAAAATGCAAAAATACTAAAAATTCCATATTTTTAGGTTAGTTTTTGCTTGAATTATAAACATTTGTTCGCCATTTTGAATTGTAGCTCCTTTTTTCTTCCCTTCAGAAAGGAAAAAAGACTCTTTAGGTTCATATATCATGTCAAATAGATAATGCTGTTTAGTGAGGGCTGCATAAGGGAGCGGTAACTGTTGTTGTTGTTGTTGAAGCATTCCAACCGGCGTAGCATTGATGAGAAGTGGAGTCAGTTTGATCAATTCAGCAGATATATCTTCATAAGTATGAGATGCTTTTGTAGCTTTTCTTGAGACAGTTTGATAAGGAATACCTAATTGAGAAAGTGCAAAACAAGCGGCTCGTGAAGCTCCACCGGTGCCAAATACCAATGCAGAAGAAAAGTCTTTACCCCAAGTGTTCTTTAATGACTCCGAAAATGCATCTGCGTCTGTATTATATCCTTTTACCCTGATCATATTATTATGATGAGTAATTTTAAGGGTGTTGACTGCTCCTATTTTCAATGCTAATGGATCCATTTCATCTAAATATTGCATTACCTCTTGCTTATATGGGGATGTTACATTCAATCCATATAAATTTGGATTTTTTTGTATCAACTCAAGAAAATAGGAAATATCTTTTATTGGAAAAGAGTTGTAAGTGCAGTCTGTGAAATTGTTTTCTTTGAAATAGCGGTTAAAAAAAAACGGAGAACGACTGTGCGTAAGGGGGTATCCTATTATTCCGTATTGACGAATCACTTTCTTTGTTTTTCTGAGGGTAATAATTTTAATCTTGGTTTTATCCTATTTTAAATGAGGACTCTTTTAGTGCTTTTTTATGATAACTTCTCCCGTTGAAGCGATATTGCTTTTATGCTTGGTAATGTCGGTAATGTAAAAATCAAATTTTACAGTGTCGTAAGGAGATGCAAAATTGTTGATATAGATTTCTATGTCAATAGTACCGTCTATAGATTCAGGGATTGAGTAACTGAGTGGTGGAATGCGGGCATTCATCGTCATGGAAGGAATTACTTGCTTAAATTGACCGTTTTGTTTTTCATAATAAATGATAAAGAGATTATAGTCGTCATCGGTGAGAAGACTGTCGGGCGTGGAGGTATCAATGCCGATATCACCATCACCGTCTTCAAAGTAAAAGGTAAGTATCCCTTTGTCATCAAAAGAGATGCTATTGGCTATTTTCTCAAGGCTAACAAACTCTATACGAGGAATATCAGAATATCTTTTCCGATTACAAGAGAGGGTTAAACTACCGACAATCATCAAAACAAGAAGCGGAAAACAGTTTTTTTTTATCATGATTATTTTTTTAATTGTAATAATAAACCCATGGCTTCCTCCACTTTTTGATGGGGACAAGCAACATTCATTCTCATAAAACCCTTTCCCTCTTTGCCAAACAACAATCCATCATTGAATCCCAATTTACAATCGAAAATTAGTTTTCGATACAGCTCTTCATGAGAAAAACCGAGTGCCGAAAAGTCCATCCACAGCAGATAGGTCGCTTCATTGGGATAGAATTTAATTTCCGGAAAATTGGCTTTTAAGGCATTGGCTACGCAAGCACTATTGGCAGCGAGGTATATCTTGAGCGCTTCCAACCACTCTTCCCCGTAAGTATAAGCGGCTTCTAAAGCCAAATCGCCAAAGAGATTGCCCATTTGCAGGTGCAATCTTGCATTTACCTGATTTTCAAAACGATCTCGCAAGCTCTTATTGGAAATGATAATTTCCGAAATGGACATGCCCGCCAAATTAAAAGTCTTGCTGGGTGACATACAAGTAATCGTTATATGGGCAATTTCTTCGTCAATAGTTGCCACAGGGATATGGGTAATGCCCGGCATCATAAGATCGGAATGGATCTCATCGGAAACGATAAGACAATGATATCGTAAGCACAATTGAGCTAATTGTGTCAATTCTACTTTCGTCCAACTTCTCCCTACAGGGTTATGCGGATTGCTTAGTATTAACAACTTAGCGCCCATTTTTAGCTTAGCTTCTAAATCATCGTAATCCATCACGTAACGCCCATTTTCAATCTTCAGCGGGTTGGTAACAAGGGTGCGTTCCTGCTCTTCTACTACCGTAAAGAATGGCTGATATACAGGAGGTTGAATGATAATGCGGTCTTTTTTTTCGGTAAATGCCGACACTATTAATGCCAATCCGGAGACAATGCCCGGTG
>JAITTF010000239.1 GCA_031287215.1 Bacteroidales bacterium | reverse complement strand
TGAATGGCGTGCACCGTGTAGAGACAACCATGTATGATGAAAATGAAAAACCTGCCTCTAAAGGTGTATTCATTGATCAACAAAAAGATGGGTTATGGCTCTATTATAACACTACTAATAATCTCAGAGATTTACATACTGACGAAGGGATTCTTCTCAAAAAAGAGAATTATAAAAATGGAGTAAAAGATGGACTATTTCAGACTTTTTCAGCTGAAACGGCTATTCTGCTTGACGAACAGCATTTTAAAGCAGGGAAATTACACGGAGTTGCTATCAATTACTATGTGTCAGGAGATACTAATACCATTTACAACTATATTGATGGCAAATTAAATGGTCGTTACATCAGTTACTATCCCAATAAAAAGATCTATGAAAGAGGCATTTATCATTTAAACAACAAAATTGGAGAGTGGAACTATTTTGATTATTCCGGGAAACTCAGAAAAACGGTCAGACATCAAGAACTAAACGAAGAAGAGACAGTACTCTATTTTTACCAAGGGAGTGAACCTCAACCTTTAAAACAAAATTTAATAGCATACGTCAAGAAAATTGACGATACTTCTATCTCAGTAACCTTAACGAATAAAAAAAGTTTTGTTTTTAAAGACAGCTACACGACTATTCTTGATTGGTTAGATTTTATCAAATTTACACCCATTACTAAGAGCCATATTGCGGCTACAAGTGTTATAAAAAGTTTTTCCGAAAAGGGAAAAGGTTCCATCTTAGTAACAATATTTCCAGATTTAGAACTTCTCACAGATGGCGATTATGCCCAAAATATCATTTCACTATTTAATCGAGAGACCTTGAAGGAGGAGTAAAAACACGATTTTTGAGTTACCGTAATGCAAAGTTGAAAAAAATCTTGTATATTTGCACTTTTGTTTAGTTAAGGTTAATGAAGAGATGGAAGATTTAGAAAATAGAAATAGTATTTTTCTTGCGGAGAGATTTAAGGAGATGATCTCTTCCGGCAAATCACTCTATTTCGATTCTGATGAGATGGAGCAGATTGTGGAGTATTTTTTTTATATCATTGAAATTGAACTCCTTGAAAAAGCTATTGAGTATGCGATCTCACTTTTTCCGTATCTTCCGGTATTTAGACTTTATAAAGCCCAAAAATACATTCTACAGCTAGAATTTGAATCTGCCAAAAAAGAGATGGACGACATTGAAGCCCATTTTCCCCCTTTCCCGGATCTATTTATAGAGAAAGCTTTCTTAGTAGAAATGACCGGTTCTGACGAGGATGATGTGGTGCATTTGCTGGAAAAAGCTTACGAATTGGATAAGAAAAATACGGATGTTCTCTTCTATTTAGCCTACGAAAATGTTAAAAGATCAGAAATTGAAACAGCTTTGATATACGTTTTTCAACTGCTTGAGATTGATGAAAGCTATAATGAACAGTTTTTCGCTTTTTCCCACTTTTTTGAAGAAGAAGAAAATTATAAAGATGCCTTTTTCTTTTATCAAACTATTACAGAGCGTTTTCCACTCATTAAAGGGGGATGGTTTGGTTTGGGTATTACCTATAGCTGGCTGAATCAACACGAAGAAGCCATCAAAAATTTTGAATTAGCTATCAGTTTAGATGAGAATATGCCGGCAGCCCATTTTAACATGGGTAATTCTTATTTCGAACTTCAAAAATATGAAAAGGCTTTAGATGAGTATTTTACAACGCTCAATTTAGATGGTATGGACTTTAATACCATGACCGCTATTGCCGATTGTTATTTTCTACTGGCTCAGTATGATGAGGCTATGGAATACTATCGCATGGCACTTGATGTATGTCCAAACCATAATGACGCTATTATGGGCATTATTACCATTCTCAACCAACAAGGTAAAGATTACGAAATTAGGGCGTTTATGGAAAAAGCCTTTGAAGCGGCTCCACAAAACTTTGAATTGCTATTCAACTATTTAGATACTATTGAAGATGCGCAAGAAAAACAAGAACTTTTATATACGCTTTTTGATTCAACACTAAAACATATTGAAAATAAAAACGACTTTTTTGAGTTTTTTACTCGTTATTGTTGTGAAAATCAAATGGTTGAATTTGGCATCTCTATTATTATCAAAAATATTGATTTAGAAGATATTGCCAAAATGGCTGACTATTATCTTGCCGCATTATATTATACTTCCAACAATTATGAAAAAGGAAATTTTCACTTAACTAATGGCATGATGGTCAATTTTGAGGGTATTTCTATCTTTTTGACATTGAGTGCAGTATTAAAAGAAATTCCACATATTACTGAAATTATAGATCATATTTCATAACAAATGAAAAAAAACATACTTTTTTTTGCATTTCTAATTTTAGTGTCATCGGCTCACGTCATGGGCAATAATGACAACGATTCCATTGCTCAACCCAAAAAAAACATTATTTCTAAAGTCATTACTTGGTATTCAGACCATCTTAACTATGCGTCTGTAACGGCATTAATGACAATAGAAAGTTCATTTATTCCCTTTCCTTCAGAAATAGTAGTTCCTCCGGCAGCATACGCCGCTTGCTCGGAAGATAGCAATCTGCATGTTGCTGATTCTAATCTATTGAATGTCTTGTTAGTGGTGCTTTTTTCCACGCTGGGTGCTCTTTTGGGTGCCTTGATCAACTATTACCTTGCACTATTTTTAGGCCGCCCTATTATCTATTGGTTTTCAGACAGTAAAGTTGGACATCTATTGCTACTGAGTAAAGAAAAGGTAGTAAAAGCTGAGGATTATTTCATCGAACACGGAAAAATTTCTACCTTTATAGGCAGGTTACTGCCGGTAATTCGCCAATTAATTTCTATTCCGGCAGGATTAGCCAAAATGAAGATGTTTTCTTTTGTCTTATATACTACTTTAGGTGCTTTTATTTGGAATTTACTTTTAGCACTGTTAGGTTATATCACTCACGGTCAGAAAGTCCTGATTGACAAATACAGTCAAGAGTTGTCCTGGATTTTAATGGGAGTAGGCGTAATTTTCGTGGGTTACCTCATTCTCAAAGGGCTAAAGAAAAGAATGGCAAAAGCCTAAAACGAAGTAGTTGCTATAGGAATTATTTTATTTTTTTAATATCTAAATGCCAAACCTCCAAGAGTTCTGTAGGATTGTAAGAAAGTTTTGCTTTGCGTAATCCTTCATTGCCACAGTCTTCTGCTCTATTGAGATAGAGATAATTCTTGCCAACGGTACTGGCAAAACTTTGGTTGATCATGGCATAACTGCCATTGGTGTCGCGGTCAGCTTTTTCAAAGAGTACTAAGTAGGTATCTTTACATAACGGACAACCAAACGAAAATGCCACAATTTTGCCTTCTGCCCGCATAAGAATGCCTTCTAAACCAAGTGTAAAGTAGTTGTTAAAAGATTCATCTAAAGCTATATTCTCCCAAATTAATCGAGAATCTTGGGCAATTTCTAATTTTACATCCCACTCCTTACTGAAAGCGATGACTTCTGCAAGATTCTCTTTAGTGATAGGCTCTATTGCCCATTGATAGTGATTCTTAAAATGGTTGACATGATTGCGTTTTACTTTGTAATCATGTCCTTGTAATTCGATCAGATTTTGGGTGAGATAGATATATTCAAAATCACCTCTTACCTTGTAAAAATTCAAGGAATAATTCTGACTTTCAAGAGGTTTTGACCACTCTTTTAAGAAATGGGCATTATGGTCGCAGAATTGCAAAAAACGGCAAGTATCCTCTTTACTAAAAGCATACTCTTTAATAGCATCAAAAGCGGCATTGCGGTCGCCGGTACCGGTAGGAAAGAGAAAACAATCGTGCTCCTGAATAGTAGTCTTAATGATCAGAAAATCATGAAACATGGTATATTCAAATTGGATGAGATTGCGATAGATAAAGAGTGTTACAAAATTATAATTGAGTAGTTTACAATCTAATGCAACGAGTCGCTCCGTAAGAAATTGCTGGTCATCTATGGTTATGGGTTTAAATTCTAACATTTTTATTTGATAATTTTTTTGGTAATAGTTCTATTGTGCTCGTCTTTAACCGAAAGAAAATAGAGTGCTGAAGGGTAGGGGAGTGCCCGGTCAATAACCGTCTCTCCTACATTGATTCCTTGTGTAAATCGGTCTAATAATCTGCCGTCAATAGCGTAAATAGCAAATTCCAACTGTTGAGGTACTTTAGTATAACAATGTATTTGGAGCAGATCATCTTGTACAGGATTTACAATGTATAGTTCGGCATCTTCTGTAATGGATTGAACTATAGCAGGATTAGCATCGATTTTAAAATCCATGATCACAGGAATATGGTCGGAACAGAAGTAAAGTGCGTATCCTACATCAGAAGGAATGCTATTGTTTTCCGGAATATTTATACTGCCATTAAACCGGTTACCATCTTGTCCAAGAGCATGATACGTGCTGCTAAGTGCTTGTGCTCCTCGCAACCCCCATTTTAGATACGAAGAGGTGAGAATAAAATCAAACCGGTCGTCCATACCGCCTGTACCATAACATTCTCCTGAATAAGCAGAGGTATGTGTAGATTGGGTGTGCAGATAGGCAAATGAACTGTTATTATTCCAATGTCCGTTAGCGTCAAGAGGGTCATAAAAAGTAAATAGAGTATTTGCCGGATTAATGAGGTTCTGATAACACTGCTCTGAAGAGTTGGTAATGTTAAAATCTCCAGAAAAAACATAATTATCGGCTTTACCAATCAATTCTAATCGACTCATCAACTGCTGAGTCTCATAAGCTCTTTGAGCTTCATTAGAGGTGCCACTACCGGCTTTGAGATGAGCGATGATAAAGGTAATAAATACGGTATCGCCCTGAGCTAAAGAAGAGGATTTGTAATACAAACGATAGGCATTGATATCCCGAATGTTAGTAATGACCGTAAAATGGCTGTGAAAAGCAAGTTTTTTGGTGTTGTAGTAGAGCATATTGCCAATCATTGAGGAATATGATAGATGTGTGAGCGGACACGAGGCATACCAATTGATCCCGTTGTAGTTCATCACATTATTGAGTATCCTGTTTACTAAGGTTTGGGAGGTTCCTAATTCGTTTACACACAAAACGTCCGGTTGAACGTATTGAACAATAGTTCGGAGGTTAAAATCTTTATTATTTAAGTAAGACTCCTCACTAACATTACATCCGTCTGGTGCTGACGTAGCATAATACATCAAGTTGTATTGCATCATCCTCAGCGTATCTGTGGCATAAAGCGCCTCTTTAGTGAAAAAAGAAAAAAAGAACAGTAAAAAAGTGGTGGTCTTTAAAACTGTACTTGTTTGTAATTTACTATAAAAACATGGGGTGTTTAGAGGCATTTTTTGATTTTTTCAAATGTTCTTTCGATATCCATATCAAGACCCACTGAAAACCGGATCAAACCTTCTGAGAGTCCCATCTCTTTTTGGATCTCTTCCGGAATTTCAGAGGAGGTGGATTTACCGGAGTTGCTGAATAACGTTTTAAAGTAGCCTAAGCTCACGGCGAGGTAGCCGACACCTTCAATCTGCATTTTCTCCATCACTTCAGCAGCATATTCCGCTGTTTTTAAGTCAATAGAGATCATGCCACCGAAGCCGTATTCTTCATTCATCATAGATTTAAAAAGTTCAGAGTCGGCAAAATTTGGAAGTCCAGGGTAGGTTACTTTTAAACCAATTGCTTGGAATTTTTCTGCCAAATATTGGGCATTTTTTCCGTGTTGAATCATTCTAATGTGGAGGTCTCCCATATTTTTGAGAATAGAGGAAGAGATTTTGCTATCCATAACCGGTCCTAAGAGCATGGCAGTCCCTACATTCACATCGCATAAGCTGTTGATAAACTCCGCAGAGCCACAGATCGCCCCTGCAACACAGTCGTTTTTACCATTTACAAATTTAGTAAGAGAATAGACTACTACGTCAACGCCAAGATTGGCAGGAGTAATAATCATTGGAGTAAAAGTATTGTCGCACAATAATTTAAGCCCGTTTTTATGGGCAATTTCTGCCAATGCAGGTAAATTAGACACTTTCAACATCGGATTAGTCAATGTTTCGGTATAGATCATTTTAGTATTAGGTCTGATAGCCTTTTCTACAGCTTTTAAGTCGCTGATATTGACGAAAGTAGTTTCAACATTAAATTTAGTAAGATAGTTGCTCAAGAAGGCAAAAGTACCGCCATACACCGTAACACTTGCTACGATATGGTCTCCGGCGCTACAGATTTGCATAATTGCCGATGTAATCGCAGCCATGCCGGAGGCGGTAGTCCATGCGGCTTCCGTATTTTCCATCGCTGCAATGGCTTCTGCCAGATATTTATTGCTTGGATTCCAATGTCTTGAATAGAGGTAACAACCTTCTGTTTCACCATGAAAAGTGTCGGTCATAGTTTTAGCTTCCATAAAAGTATAGGTAGCAGAGTCTGTAACAGAGGGATTTACGTCACCAAATTCGCCAAACTGTTTTAAATCTTGAACAGCACTTGCCGGATTGAATTTTTTCATATTGAAGATATTATTTACGATTAAAATAAAAAGACAAAAATACAAAAAATATTATTACCTTTGAAAGAGGTCTTCTAATATTAGCATCTTTTTTAATAATTATAATCGTCAAATTAATTTGTACAAAAAAAATTAATTTTTACAAAAAAAATATGGTTGTGTTTCACAAAGTATGCTGCATTACACAAATCCGAAATTGATATAAAAGAAATCCAAATCGAAGGCTTTAAAATGATTGAACAATTTTTTGGAAAAACAACAGGTTTTTCTGA
>JAITTF010000213.1 GCA_031287215.1 Bacteroidales bacterium | reverse complement strand
TTGAGTTCATTGGAATAGTACTCAAATGTCTTAAAGAAGGCATAAGTACATACAGGGCAGAATTTATTGTAAATAATATCTTTCATTGAGCAGGTCTGAGCAGGGCGATAAACGCCTTCAGAAACGTATCCACCACCTTCAAAAGCACCGGTAACTTTGGCAAATTCTGCCGTATTAGGGGTTGGTATCGGGATATTTTTACCTACAAAACTTTTCCATTTAGATTCAAAATTCACTAAGGTAGTCAAATTAGGTTCTAAAGGCTCTACTGTTTCAGGATAAAAATTCTGCACAGAAACCTCAGAGGTATAATATTCATCAGCTAATCCCACCATCGTATGTCCTAATTCGTGAATGATAACGTAATCTGAATTTTTATCATCACTATTTACAGAAGCATAGAAATTATAGATGCCGCCACCGCCATATTTTTTAGAATTACAAATAATGGCAATAATATCATAAGGAGCATCGTCTGCTATTTCATGTAATTTCCATACATTAAGGCACATCAGGTAACGGTCTAAGTCGATAGTATTGTAACTTGAATTGAGAATAGTATTTTTCTTTATATTCAAATTAGGATCTGAAACACCCGATTCTTCGGAGTAACATTCTATATATCTTATATTTAAGCGATCAAGATTGTCTTTATAAGGCGAACAATTGGTAATATAGGAAGCAAAACGTTCCATGTCGGTTTTGAGCAATTTTTTATCTTTTTTAGAATATCCATCAGGGATAAAGAGTAGGTCTAAAGATTTTTTTGAATTTCCTTTCACATATAAGTCAACCATTTTATATTCTTGTTTAAAAGGAATTACAGTTGCCGTTTTAGGATTAAAAGTGCCGCTGAGCAGTTCTTTTGCCTCTAAAGTTTGAGACAGAGAGGTGAAAGTATAACGAATGGTTTGCTTTGGGAATGGCAATAATACGCACTCTTCAAAGAAACCTGTCTCTTTTTCAGCTCTTGCGGTAGTTTTATATTCCATAAAAAGTGAAGAGTAACTTTTACTGAATATCAATGCGTTAGTAGCTTCATCATAGACTTGAAACAGGATATGTCCATATTGATGGGGCTCAATAAGGCTTGCTCTGGTGCCATACCATTCACTGCCTGCGGAAAAAGATTCTACTTTAAAAGATTCTTCAGTAGCGTTTCCAATATGTAAATAATTAATTCTTAAAGTTTTATCTAAGAAATAGGTGTCGAAATTTTGCGAAAAAGCTGTAAAGTTTACTAATAATACAGAGATTACTAAACAGATTTTTTTTATCATAATACAAAGTTGTTAGTGTGGATAATAATTTTTTAAATATTCAATTTGGCGGCGGTCTCTTTTGGTAGGGCGACCTTCGCCGTGGTCTCTAAATTCAAATTTAGTACGGGTTGCTTTGACTCTTTCATACTCTTCGGCAGGGGTAAGGTCTTCCAGAAAATCAGGCACTAAAGGAGCACTTATGCGGCTTTTGGGAGCTGCAATGACCTTCACTGTTTTGTGAATAGTGCCGGTATTGACCTCCAGCACTTCGCCAATTTTGACATTTTTGGAGGGTTTAGTAGCTACGCCGTTCAATTTTACTTTTCCCGCATTACAAGCATCAGTAGCTACTGAGCGGGTCTTAAACAGACGCACCATCCACAACCACTTATCCATTCTGATTTGTAATGACTCCATTTGCTGCTTTAAAAGATTTATTTAGTGTTCATTTTGTCCATGAGAACAACTTACACATTTGAATTAAACGTAAAGAAAGTGTGTTTATTTTAATTAGCAAAGATAAAATTCATTCTTGAATTATTTTTTTTTGTTATTAATTCTTCTTTGTTGTGGAACGATTAAAAAGTCTGATATTTTTCACTAACATTAAACTTTTTTGATTATTAATTGTCTTAACAGGGTTGTGCGGTTCAATTTTAAATTTAATTTAGTACTATCTTTTATGAAACTATATAGTGCCTTAACTTCTTTTCTATTAATTATTTCCTTTCTTTTTTCTTTTAAAGTAATGGCTCAAGAGGGTGGGGGGAGAGCCGATGGCGGTCAACGTCAACCTTTACCGGCAGGAAATGGGGGCATCGCAGGTATGATTACGGATGCTTATGGGAATCCAATTCAGTATGCCACCGTCTTTGTGATGAAAATGGCTGATTCTAATACTGTTGAGATGAATATTACGGGAGAAGATGGTAAGTTTAGGATTGCTCCTGTGCCTTTTGGAGACTATTTCTTGAGAATCAATTCTATGGGTTATGCTACACACAACACGGCTGCTTTTAATTTATCGGAAAAAAAGCCGTTCTATCGTCCCGGCACCTTCGCACTTTCACAAAAAAGCACCTCTTTAGATGCGATAGAAATTACGGCACAACGGGATATGATTCAGACTAATTTAGATAAAAGGGTCTATAATGTGGAATCTAATATTGCTGCCGAAGGGGCTTCTGCAGTAGAAATCTTACAAGATATTCCTTCGGTAAGTGTGGATATGGAAGGAAACGTGAGTCTCAGAGGTAGCGAAAATGTTACCATATTAGTAGATGGAAGACCCAGTAATTTGACTTTAGAACAAATTCCGGCTTCGCAAATAGAAACCATTGAGGTGATCACTAATCCTTCTGCTCGTCTTGAACCCGATGGCATGGCAGGTATCTTAAACGTAGTGCTGAAGAAAAAAAAAGAGAGCGGTTTTAATGGTTTAGTTACTCTGGGTATTTCGCCCTCTTATCTCCCTAAAAAAACCTCTTTTAATGAACATTATGTGTTCTTGAATGGCTATAATGGGAATATAAATTTGAACTATTCTTATAATAAAATAAATGTATTCCTCAACTATAGCTATCGACATTTTGGGAGACAGGGTGCAGGAGATATGGAAAGAACTTCTTGGTTTGCCGGTAGAGATTCCTCTTTTTTGAAACAAAATAGTGAACAAGTCAATAACGGGCAATCTCATAATGTAAGAGCAGGATTAGATTGGTTTATCAATAAAAGTAATACGCTTAATTTTGCTTTTGGCTATGACTATTTTGGTATGGAAGGTCAAAATCTCCTTAACTCTTCAACTTCTCGTTTTGCGGGCGGCGAAACCATTCCGTATCAGATATTTGAACAGCATGGAAATCAGGTCAATGATGGACATAATTTTAATGGGAATATTAGCTATCTCAAAAAATTTAAAACTAAAGGTCAAGAGCTGTCAGCAGATGCCTACTTTTCACAACGTAATGGTTCACGCGAAAACAGTTACTCCCAACTATACGCCTATCCGATTGATAGAAATGATTATTTCCAAAATACTAAAACAAAAGAGATAAGCAGAAATGCCAGCGTTCAAGTAGATTTTGTTACTCCTGTGGGTAATGGAGGACGTATTGAAACCGGTTTTAAGTACTCCTTACGTACCGTAGGACAAGATTATGCACTAAAAGATGGGTTGCATGAAGATTCATTGTTTATAGACTATAGTCAATCCAATAATTTTAATTTTACTGAACATATTGGGGCACTTTATTTTATCTATTCCAATACTTTTTGGGAAAAATTTAAAATGCAGTTAGGCTTACGTGGCGAGATCTCACAAACTATATCAGACTTAAAGTCAGCAGGTACCGTTATTAAACCCCAACCACTTGTTCGTCCCTTTCCAACGGTACATCTTAGATACGATTTTAATGAGAGCCATTCGTTGCAACTTAGCTACTCTATGCGTGTTTCGAGACCACGAATTTGGAATTTGAATCCCTTTGTGGATATGTCCGACAAATTGAATTGGAGTACAGGGAATCCCTATTTACAACCCGAATTTGTTCACTCTTTGGAGTTAGGATATTTGATGGTCATTAATAAAAGTACCTTCAATGCTACTGTTTTTTACCGCTATCGTTATCACATCGTTTCGCGTTATACTGAATTGCGATCAGGAACTGATGAAAATGGAGATAGTTATACTTACACCCTCAACTCTTTTCAAAATCTGAATAATGGCCAAAATTTTGGCTTTGAACTCATGTATGGACAGCAGTTTTGGAAATTCTGGAGGATGAATGTCAACGCCGATTTTTACCGTGTGATTATCAATAGTGATGATTTGATAGATCAAAATTTATCTAATGATTGGGCGTATGGTATTAGAATGAGTCATGCTTTTACTTTGCCTAAAGATTGGGACATACAACTTAATTTTCGTTATCGTTCACCGTCTATCACTACCGGCAGTATGGGATTTGGCGGCGGCGGCGGCGGAGTAGGTCAAGGAAAAAGAGATGGACATTATTCGCTCGACTTAGGGGTGAAAAAGAGCTTCTTTAAAAAGAATTTCGTTGTGAGCCTTAACTTAAGAAATTTAATTTACAGATGGAACTCTGAGATTAAAACATGGTCTTATGAGCAAAAAAATGGATATGATGCTATCAGTCATCGTATCTCATCAGGATTCCAAGCCAATTTATCTTTTACTTACCGAATTAATAAATATCAAAGACGGGTAGAAAAACATAGCGATGATGAAAATAGGTCAATAGAAGAGTAAAAAATAACAACCGGATTAGTTATGTTTTGAGTAATTGTCAAAATAGAATTTGAGGGTGGGATCTGTTAGTAATAACGTTCCGGTTGTAGTTGTGTTTTTACAACTGCAAAGATAATGAAAATTATTTACAAAATAATAATTATAGTAAAAATAAATATTAACAACTATTTTTTGTTGCTATCCCCTTTCACCAAAGATAGCACTGCCGATTCTAACCATTGTACTTCCATGAGCAATTGCAATAGGATAGTCGTCAGACATGCCCATAGAAAGCTCTTTAAAAGAGGGATCTTCTTTAAAATAGTGTTTTTTCAAATAGTTGAAAATATTGGTTAAGGATTGAAATTCACTTGCGATAAGTTCTCGATCGTCCGTAAAGGTTGCCATGCCCATAACACCAACAATTTCAATGTTTTTTAATTCATGAAAAAGGGGCTGTTGGAGCATCTCTTCGCATTGAGCAAGTGTAAAACCAAATTTACTCTCTTCATTGGCAATGTAAAATTGTAATAAACAGGGAATTACTCTATTGTTTTTAATTCCATATTTATTAACTTCTTGAAGTAATTCAAAACTGTCGATACTGTGAATAAGTGCTACGAAAGGGGCAATATATTTGATTTTATTGGTTTGTAAATGCCCAATAAAATGCCATTGTATGTCTTTGGGTAATAAATCGGCTTTATCCCGCAACTCGATCGCTTTATTTTCTCCAAAAATGCGTTGACCCTCTTGATACAATATTGCTATGTCTGAAACTGGTTTGGTTTTAGAAACTGCAATTAACCTTACCGATTTAGGGAGTGAGCGTTTGATTTTTTTATAAGCCGGAATGTTCATGCTTTATTTGAATGCGTTTCTAATTTTAGAGAAGAAACTGGTTTCGGACTTATCCGGTTTGGGTGCAAAATTGGGGGCATCCATAAATTTTTCTATGATTGCTTTTTCTTCTTTTGAGAGCGTTTTAGGTGTCCAAACGTTGATATTTACAATCAAATCTCCATGACCCATTCTCTGTACGTCAGGGAGACCTTTACCCCTCAATCTGACAATATGACCACTCTGAGTGCCGGGTTGGATTTTAATTTTCGCTTTGCCGTCAATCGTTGGAATTTCAACCGAAGCACCTGAGACTGCTTGAGGGAATGAGATAAAATAGTTTAAGTAGAGATTAAGACCTTCTCTTTCAAATAAAGCATGTGGAATCTCCTCAATGACGACCAGCAGGTCTCCATTAATACCTCCGTGTGGGGCAGCATTTCCTTTATCTCTGATAGAGAGTTGCATGCCGGAAGCTACACCTGCAGGGATGGTAACAGTTACAATCTCTTCGCCGGCAACGACTCCCTGTCCTTTACAAGCAGGGCAGGGGTCTTTAATGACTTCTCCGGTTCCCTGACATGTGGAACAGGTAGAGGCTTGTTGAAAAAGCCCAAAAACAGTCCGTTCGGTTTGAAGTACTTGCCCTGAGCCATGACAGGTTTGGCAGGTTGCTTTACCGTCATTGCTTTTGGTACCTGTACCATGACACGTATTGCAAGCCACCTGTTTTTTTAACTTGATATTTTTTTCAACTCCTGTAGCGATCTCTTCAAGGGTTAATTTGACCGTAATACGAAGATTAGAGCCTTTTCTTACTCTTCTTTGTTGTTGGTATCCGCCACCGCCACCTCTGTTGAAAATAGTATCAAACCCTGAAAATCCACCACTAAAGATATCTCCAAATTTTTCAAAAATCGTTCCTAAGTCAAAATCCACATGTGAATAACCGCTGGCACCACTGTTCATAAATCCTTCATGCCCAAAACGGTCATATTTAGCCCTTTTTTCCTGATTACCAAGAATATCATAAGCCTCAGCAGCTTCCTTAAATTTCTCTTCAGCTTCTTTATTTCCCGGATTTTTGTCGGGATGAAACTCCATAGCTTTTTTACGATACGCCTTTTTGATCTCATCGGTAGTAGCCGTTTTAGCTACTCCTAATACTTCATAAAAATCTTTTTTATCCATAAATTATTCTCCTCATTTCAATTTTTAATCTCCAACTACCACTTTGGCATATCTGATTATTTTGTCATTTATTTTATATCCTTTTTGAGTAACATCTACCACTTTTCCTTTTTCTGACTCTTCAGTTACAGGAATATGTGCAATAGCTTCATGTATATCGGTGTCAAATACTTCTCCTTTAGCCCCAATCTCAGTAACGCTATTTTTTTTAAGTAACTGATGTAATTTATTATATATTAATAGAAAACCATCTTTGAGAACGGTAATATCTTCTACTTTTTCGTTGGCAATGATAGCCCGTTCAAAATCATCTACAATAGGTAATACATCCGTAATTACTCTTTCTGAAGCAGTAAAAATGAGTTCTAATTTTTCTTTGTGGGTTCTTTTTTTATAGTTATCAAATTCCGAATAGAGCCGAAGGTATTTTTCTTTCATCTCACTGTCAGTATTCTCTGAGGATGTCATATTTTCGCTGTCATTTTGTCCGATATTTTCCTCTTGATTCATGGTAGTGTCAGTGTTTTCCTTATTGTTAATCTTCTCTTCTTTGTCTTGTTTTTTCATAATATTTTGATTTACAATATTAATTTAACTATATTTGATTTTAGTTCACTTTATACCTAGCAAAAACTTTGCCAAACCCTTTGTTATGGCAGATTTTTTTTCTTTTTTAGGCTCACTCTTTTCTGATAAGGACTTAAAATAATA
>JAITTF010000194.1 GCA_031287215.1 Bacteroidales bacterium | reverse complement strand
TGGGATCAAACTTTTAGAAAGACCCTGTATTGGGGTTATTATTACTACCGACAAGGTATATCAGAATCATGAAACAGGGCAAGCCTACAAGGAAGAAGATAGAATTGGCGGTTATGACCCTTATAGTGCTAGTAAAGCCTGTGCTGAATTGGTGATTGACTCGTTTAGGAAATCTTTTTTTAATCCTAAAGAATATGCTAAACATGGCAAATCTATAGCCTCAGCACGTGCCGGCAATGTCATTGGTGGGGGCGATTGGGCTGCCGACCGACTTATTCCTGACATTGTAAGAGCTTTTTCTAAAGGAGAGCCGGTACAAATTAGAAATCCTCATGCCGTGCGCCCTTGGCAACACGTTTTAGAACCTCTTACAGGCTATCTCCTTTTAGGTGCTAATATGGTTGAAAATCATACCCAATTTGCCGATGCTTTTAATTTTGGTCCCTATCCTGAGGATGTACTCACGGTAAAAGAGATGGCTGAAATGGCAATAGAAATTTGGCAAAATAATAAAATCGAATTTTCAACTTTAGCAAATCAACCGCACGAAGCAGGTTTGCTCTCCCTATCCATAGAAAAAGCAAATAGGGAACTGCAATGGTTTCCCCGATGGAATGCACAAGAGGCTTTGCAAAATACTATTGAATGGTATAAAACATTTTATACTCGTGAACAAGAGGCTGTTCAGCTCTTAAAAAAACAGTTCAACAACTATTTTAACATTCATCAATAAAAAGGAAAAAGAGATCCGATGACTACCAAAGAAAAAATTTTCTCTCTTGTAAAAAAATACTACCAAGAGGTTTTTGAAGATAAAAAAACTACTTTTGAGGAAGGAGACCGCATTGCTTATGGCGGACGACAATTTGATGAAAAGGAGCTGCTCAACCTGATTGATGCTTCTTTAGATTTTTGGCTTACTACCGGCAGGTTTTCCGATCAATTTGAAAAGGAATTTGCCTCTTTTATTGGTGTAAAATATTGTTTATTAACTAATTCAGGATCTTCTGCTAATTTATTGGCGTTTATGGCCCTTACTTCTCCATTACTCCGAGAAAGAGCAATCCAAAGAGGGGATGAGGTGATTACTGTTGCTGCCGGATTTCCAACTACTGTTTCGCCGATGATCCAATATGGCGCTATCCCAGTTTTTGTGGATGTAACGCTACCACAATACAATATTGATGTTGATCAATTAGAAAAAGCACTCTCTCCAAAAACTAAAGCCGTAATGATTGCCCACACTTTAGGGAATCCTTTTGATTTGAAAGCAGTTAGAAATTTTTGCGATCTACACCATCTCTGGTTAGTGGAGGATAATTGTGATGCTTTAGGTTCACAATACTGTATTGATGGCGAATGGAAATATACCGGATCTATTGGAGATATTGCTACCTCAAGTTTCTATCCTCCACATCACATCACTATGGGTGAAGGGGGAGCTGTTTATACAAATAACCATCTGTTAAAGAAGATCGTAGCCTCTTTTCGTGATTGGGGGCGTGATTGCTATTGTGCGTCAGGGAAAGATGATACATGTAAACATCGCTTGACACAACAACATGGAGAACTCCCTTTAGGATATGACCATAAATATGTCTATTCTCATTTTGGTTATAATCTGAAAGTTACGGATATGCAAGCAGCTATCGGCTGTGCACAATTGAAAAAATTGCCCACTTTTATCGCTGTTCGTCAACAAAATTGGAACTATCTATATCAACATCTACAACAGGTAGCAGACCAATTGCTTTTGCCGGAACCGGTAGCCCATTCCAATCCAAGTTGGTTTGGTTTTCTGTTGTGCGTAAAAGAAAATGCAGGATTTACGCGCGATGAGTTAGTACAACATCTTGAAAATCATAATATCCAAACCAGAATGCTCTTTGCCGGTAATCTGTTGAAGCACCCCTGTTTTGACACGATGCGTGCTTCAAATATAGGTTTTAGGGTGATAGGAGCGTTGACTAATACCGACAGGATCATGAATAATGTGTTTTGGATAGGTGTCTATTCTGGAATGACAGAAGAAAAATTGGCATATATGGTCAAACAAATCACTAATTTTTGTACTAAATAAAAGACTCAAAATAAGTTAAGTTCGTGAATAGCATTAAATATTACATCAATTGGTTAACGCACAATAAGCTAATTCGTTTTTTATTTGTAGGCGGTGTCAATACAATTTTTGGCTACGGGGTGTATGCTTTGCTCTTGTGGATAGGTCTTCACTACACCCTTGCCACCTTATTAGGCACTATTATCAGTGTGCTTTTCAATTTTAAAACTTATGGCACTATAGTTTTTAAGAATAAAAACAACACACTAATTTTGCGTTTTGTGCTCATGTATGCCTTCATCTATTTTCTCAACAATGTATGGCTATTTATTGCCAAAAATTATCTCGACATCACACCCTACATTGCCGGACTTATATGGCTCATTCCCGGTGCATTATTAAGTTTTTTCATCAGCCATAAATTTGTTTATGTGAAGAAAAAGGCTACTTCCAAATAACTATCATCATCAGGGCAAACGCATATAAAATTAACTTTTTTTCCTCTATATTTTTTGAGGGAAAATTTATGTGTCTGTGTATAATTGAAAAATTTCATGTATATTTGCATTTTGATTTGTATCAATTTACAATGTAATTATTTGCCTTAGTGTCTAAAAAAATGCCATCATGAGAAGAGTTTTATTTATTTTTATCTTACTTGTTCATTTTATTGTATCCTACTCACAAAATTCGGATTACAAAAATAGCCTATTTCATGGCGGTATTCGAGCTGGGATAACAGCGAGCCAAATTTCGGGCGATGATTTGGGTGGTTTTCACAAATTAGGCGGCTATACAGGAGTTTTCGTTAATGTGCCATTAGAACCCAAACGGAACTGGTATGTTCAAGCTGAAATCAATTTTATCATGAAAGGTAGTAGCAGTTATACGCGAGGGAATAGAGATGATGTGCCTACTAACTATTATAAATTAAACCTCTTTTATATAGAGACCCCATTAATAGCAAAATACTGTTTTAGTAAGATATTAAAAGGAGTTCAGATAGAATTTGGACCTACCCTGAATTTTTTGGCTGGTTACACCGAAAAAGGGTTTGATTATAGTAGTATTAAGGAACAAAGAAGAGCTTTTAGAATAGTTGAATTAGCCGGATTGATTGGCGTAAGTTACTTTTTTAAAGAACATTGGGGTATTAATTTTAGGTTTACAAACTCAATTATTCCTGTTAGAATACCCAATTGGGGTGTAAATAGAGGTCTCCCGCTACAGTTCAACACGGTAATGGCAATCAATATGTTTTATCAATTCTAATGGAAATTTATTTTTTCCTCTCACAGTCACACAAATCGGTGTAAAGAACTTTGGTTTTGGGAAGCTGATGCTCTATAGTTTCGAGTTCGTTTCGTCTGAAATTGATCTGCCGAAGGTCAAGTTCTTGTAAAGTATTGTATAATAGTGAAATGCTCTCCGGTAAAACATAAAGATCGTTTCCCCATGCGTTGAGTAATCTTAAGGTGGTCAACTTGCCAATACTGTCGGGTAGCATTTCTATGTAATTTCTACTAATAATCAGCGTTTTAAGATGTTTTAAATCGCCTAACGTATTGGGTAACATCACAATACGATTGTGGTCAAGGTTGAGGTATTGGAGATTGGAAAATTCTGATATTCTGCCGTTTAGTTGCAACAATTGACTGCTTTTGATGGTAAGTACTTGAAGATTTTTGAGTTTAAAAACTGCATCAGGTAAGGTATCTAATTTCTTGGCTCTCACTAATTCTAAACGATAGACCTTTTCCGGTTCTTTGAGTGCCTCTTCTAAGGAGGTGTATAGGTGCCTCTGAGCCAATTCTCCGTCAGAAAGCAACTGGCAATAGGTCTTAGGTATGCAGAGCAAAAAGAGCAATAAAAGTGCACTATTGAGCAAATATTTGTAAAATTTCATCTTTATCTTTTTGGATCTGTTTAATTAATTGCGTTACCGAATCAAATTTGCGGTCTTCTCTAATTTTTTTAACTATTTCAAATTCAACGTATTGTCCGTAAATAGATGCATTAAAATCAAAAATATTAATTTCTATCGTTAATTGAGACAGATTAATAGTAGGTCTTATACCTACATACATCATTCCCTGATAATTTTTGTTATCAATTTGAATTTGAACGGCATAGACGCCTATATCGGGAGTAGCAGAAGACAATTGGGGTAAAATATTAGCAGTAGGGAATCCCCATTTGCGTCCATTTTGAAGCCCTTCAATGACAAATCCTGAATAATGAAACGTGTGAGCCATAACTTTAAAAATTGGCAGCAAAGGTAATAAAAAAAATAGAATTATTTTTTGTATTTTTCCTCTATGTTTTTTGAGAGAAAATTTAATGTGTCTGTGTATAATTGAAAAATTTTATGTACATTTGCACTTTAAAATTAATTCACAAATGAGAAAAATAATATTAAACACAATTTTGCTGATTACCTCTTTGATTTGTTTTTCCTGTTTTTCAGACAAGCACGAATCGGATGCGTATGGCGTTTTTGAAGCTAAAGAGATTATGGTTTCTTCGGAAAATAACGGTAAGTTGTTGTCATTGAATTTAGAAGAAGGTGATTTTATTGAAAAAGGGGTTGTAGTCGGCTGTATTGATACTTTTCAGCTTTATTTACAATATCGTCAATTGGAGCTATCTATCACTGCTGCATTGACCAAACGTCCCGATATTCCGGCACAATTGCGCACCTTACAAGAAAAGCTCAATACATTGGAAAAAGAGCAGATACGTGTTGCTAACTTAGTAGAAGCTAATGCAGTATCTACCAAGAAATTAGATGATGTGAATGCTGAAATAACGATGACTAAAAGTCAAATCCAGGCGACTAAATCTACGCTTAATATTCAAACACAAGCCATTTTAGAAGAGGTAGAAGTGATGCGTATCCAAATGCTCCAAGTCGAAGATGCCTTATCTAAATGCCATATTAAAAATCCTTTATCAGGTACGGTTTTAAAAAAATATATAGAGGTAAACGAATTAGTAGGTCAAGGACGTCCTTTGTTTAAGATTGCCGACCTTACGAATATGTACATTAAGATTTACGTTACAGAAGACATGTTATCTTCTCTCAAAATAGGGCAAGAGACTGAAATCCGCATTGATACCAAAGAGGGTAAAAACAAAATTTTTAATGGCAACATTACCTGGATATCACCGAAAGCCGAATTTACCCCCAAAATGATACAAACTAAAGACGAGCGAGTGAATTTAGTCTATGCGGTGAAGGTCTCTTTTGTCAATGATGGTAGTGCCAAAATAGGGATGCCCGGTGATGTAGTTTTTAAAAAGAAGTAGTGGATGGAAGCACTTAAAGTTGAAAATATCAACAAAACATATCCTAATAAAGTAGAAGCTTTAAAGAGTATTAGTTTTAGTGTTGCTCAAGGCGAAATTTTCGGGTTAGTAGGTCCTGATGGTACCGGCAAAAGCACGCTTTTTAATATTATGACTACACTTTTGCCTGCTGATTCAGGTAAAATAACCTTATTAGGTTTGGATGTAGATGCTGATTATCTTTTAGTTAGAAAAATTATAGGCTACTTACCCGGAGTATTTTCACTTTATCCCGATCTTACGGTAGAGGAAAATCTCCGTTTTTTTGCGGTGATGTATCAGAGTAATCTAAAAGAAAATATGGAGATGATACGTCCGATTTGGCGACAATTAGAGCCTTTCAAAGCGCGTAAAGCCGGTAAATTGTCGGGTGGCATGAAACAGAAATTGGCGCTTTGTTGTGCGTTGATTCATAAACCTGAAATTCTTTTTTTGGATGAACCTACTACCGGCGTGGACCCTGTTTCGAGAAAGGAATTTTGGGAAAT
>JAITTF010000189.1 GCA_031287215.1 Bacteroidales bacterium | reverse complement strand
CGTTTAGATTTAAGATTTGATTCGCAAAAATACTGAAAAAATTAATACAACCCAAAAAAAAATGGAAAAAAGTTATCAACAATCTCAAAAAAAAACGATCAATTCCGCATATTAGCTTTTACAGATGCTATGTTGTGATCTATTGAGGTGTTGTGGGGATCGTACTTTTTAGCCAAATTCAAGTATTGTAAGGCTATATGGTACTGCTGTTTAATGGCATATAATACTCCCATATTTTCTAATGCTGAGGAGTAGGTGGAGTCAAGGGCAATGGCTTTTTTGAGATAATATTCCGAACTGTCTAAACGGTTGAAGCCCATTCCGAAAATGCGCCCCATAGCATCGTAAGCGCTTGGTGTAACGGCTTCACCGTCAGCAAAATATTTCCTCATCAAGGAAAGTGCCTCTTGAGGCTTTCCTTCCTTGACCAGAGAATTGGCAATATCAATTTTTCCGGCACCCAACATCATGGTCGCTGCCCATACATTATGCTTGGCTACTGCATTGATAGGACTGATGGCTAAAGCATTTTTATAATATACTAAGGATAAGGGGTAGTTCTTTTTGTGATAATAGGCATCGCCAAGCAATAGATGCCCGAAAAAGTTGTATTTATCCATGCTAATCGCCTTCTCTAAATACTTGACCGCACTCTTAAACTCTTTTTCTTTGCCTCCTTCTTTGTAATGGGCTAACAATTTACCTCCTGCAGATACATTGCATTTAATACTGTTGGGACAATTTTGAATATCTGTAGTAAATAAAGTAAAATCATTTCTCCATGCCAAATTGCGAGAGATGCCTTTTCCAAGATAAAAAGCAGAAATAATGATTAATACTGCTATTTTTAACCTGTTGATCTTCTTATTTTGAGGTAATAAATTAATATAATAGGCTACTACTAAGGCAAATCCTAAAGAAGAGACAAAAACAAATCTTTCATTCAAAAAGGTGCCGATATTGATGAGTAAATTGGATACAATAGAAAAAGTGATGATGAAAAACAAAATCGCAAAAGAGAGCAGGTGCTTCGATTTTAGTTTTTTGATAGCATAAAAGACAATAAAAATGAAAAATAGAAGCAATAGAAGAACTACAGGATCTGAAAAATCAGTGATAGCGATCTGATTGGGATAATAATCATGACATAAGGGATGGGGGAAAATGAGCAATTTGAGATAGATACCCCATGTAAAAATTACTGTAGCAATTCGTTGTGCTGTGGAACTTCCAATAAAAGGATCGTTGAGGATCGTGGTACTTTCATTTTCGGGCATAAAACCACCTAATGCTTGTGCTCTTAGAATTAGAAAAATAACACTTGCCAGCAATGCAGGAATGAAGGTTAATATCCAATCACTCTTCTTTTTGGATATGTCTGAAAAATAGAGTGCCAACGGTATTACTGCTACAAATGTAATGGCATTCTCCTTGGAAAAAAGTCCAAACAACATGGCTACAAAAGAGAGCAATAAGTACAGGATATCCCTTTTTTCAAGATATTTTAAGGATCCCCATACTGTCAACATGCCCCCAATCATGGTCATCATTTCATCCCGCCCTTTAATATTAGCAACTACTTCTGTGTGAATAGGATGCAGAGCAAATAACAGAGTTGCAATAAAAGTAAAGGATAAATACCATTTTTCGGAATCATATTTAGAAAATAGTTTGCTGATAACAAGATACACCAACAATACTAAGATTAAATACAAAATCAAATTTACAATGTGGCTGACTAAGGGTAGGGGAGTAGTGAGAAATAGTGCCTCATTACCCACTTCGGAACCTAAAACGACTTGGTCTTTAATAGAATTTCCAAACAACTCATATTCAACGATAAGACTAATCTGAGCAAGTGGTCGATAACGTCCTCCTGAGACTAAGGTAGCAGAATCATGAAAAAATGCAGAAAACCCATCATGGGTCATGACATCTTTAATGCCTGAAAACCCTCTTAAAGTATTGTCGTTTTGAAAGATAACTAAACGGTCATCTAAAGCATATTTAAGAGATAACGTGTTGATATACTGTAAAATACATAGAGAAAGGATAACAATGATAGCAATATTTTTTGGTTTCATACTTTTGCATTGTTGATCCATACTTGATTGTTTAAAACAAAAACTAACTTTTCTTCAACATTTTGAAAATGGCAATGAGAAATCCCATAACAAAAAATGCGCCGGGAGCTAATACAAATACCAAAATACCATCACCGACGATGAATTTATGCCCAAAAACGGCACCATTGCCCAATAGCTCTCTCACTGAACCAATTAAAAATAACGCTAACGTAAATCCTAATCCCATACCAATCCCATCCAACATGGAGTCGAATACACTGTTTTTGCTGGCAAAAGCTTCTGCACGTCCCAAAACAATGCAATTGACAACGATCAAAGGAATAAACAACCCTAAACTGTCGGCTAAAGCAGGTACAAATCCGTGCAATAGTAAATCCACAATAGAGACAAAAGTAGCAATTACAACAATAAAACAGGGGATTCTAATCTTGTCTGGGATGACATTTTTAAGCAATGAAATCAATATGTTAGACATCAAAAGTACAAAGGTAGTTGCCAATCCCATCCCCAGACCATTAATAGAAGAGGTGGTAACTGCCAATGAAGGGCAAGCCCCTAATACCAATATTAATGTAGGGTTTTCTTTGATAATACCTTTAGTTAAAATGGAAATTTTACTCATGGTTTTCCTCCTTTGCTTTTAAATAGGTTTGATAAGCTCTTGAAACGGCATCACAAAAAGCTCTCGATGAGATAGTAGCAGCAGTAATAGCATCTACGTCTCCGCCATCTTTTTTAACTATTAATGAATAATTTTGTGGATTTTTACCCACAAATTGTAACGAAAAATCTGATTTATTTTTATCTATTTTATCCCCTAAGCCGGGAGTCTCATTAGCCTGTAAAATCTCAGTTCCGGTAATAACACCCTCTTTGTCAAAGCCTACCATGATGGAAAAACGTCCACTAAACGCTTTGTCGGTATAGGTCTCAACGGCAGCACCAAACAATTCCGAATCGTTGTAAGCCATATAGAGTATTACTGAATCTTTGCCCTCTTCGGGCATCATTGCAATTCTTGTAGTTGTACCTTCAAAATGAGGCAATACTTTGGCGATAGCGTCTGTCTTTTTAGCTGATTGTACCTGTTCAATAGGAACTTTGGTAACAATGTAAACTGCTGCTAATGCTACAGCCGCTACCAGTGTGATGAGCGTGAGAGAAAGTACTAATTGTAATAATGATATTTCTTTTTTAGCCATAATTATTTATATTTTAATTATTTAGCAAATACTTTTGGTTTAAATCCTTTGTTGATAAGAGGTGCTAAAGCGTTCATGATGAGAATGGCAAATGAAACTCCCTCTGGATAGGCACCAAACATCCTAATAAGCATGGTCAATAGTCCACAACCTGCCCCAAAGACAATCATCCTCCATACTGAAGTCGGAGAGGTAACCATGTCGGTTGCCATGAAAAAAGCACCCAGCAACATGCCACCGGTAACTAAATGAAATAACGGATTTGCATAATGAACAGGATCTATAAAATAGAATATCGAGGCAAAAATCAACGCCGTACAGATAAAGGATACCGGAATATGCCAGGTAATCACTTTTCTAATGAGTAAAAAGATCGCTCCTATCAGCAAGGCAATAGCAGAGACTTCCCCAAAACTACCACCCATCTCCCCGAAAAGCATGTCTATATAACCGGGCATACTATCCATTAACTTGGATACCGTCTCACCTTTTCCTAAACCCTCTTTTAAGATGCCTAATGGGGTAGGTCCCGTGATGACATCAGCTCCACAACTCCATATTGGGGTTGGTTTGGGCCAAGAGGTCATCTGTACCGGAAATGAGATCAGCAAAAATACACGACCTACTAAAGCAGGATTGAAAAGATTGCGCCCTAAACCGCCAAAAGTCATCTTCGCTACCCCTATAGCGATTAATGCACCTACTACTAAAATCCAAATCGGCAAATTGGAAGGGACATTAAAAGCCAACAACAAACCCGTAATCACTGCCGAACCATCCCCAATAGTACTTTTCCCTTTTAATAAAAACCGTTGAATGAGATATTCAAAAAGTAAACAACTGCCTATTGATACCAAAGTAAGATATATAACCGGTAACCCAAAGTAGAACACTGAAACCAACAAAGCCGGAAGTAATGCTATAACTACCGACCACATAATCTTTTTTACAGACTCATCGTGATGCACATGTGGAGACCCCGATACAAATAATAGTGATTTATCCATATTAATTAGTATTTGTAACTTTCTTTTAATTAACTATTTACGTCTAATTCTATTTTTCTGTTTACAGAACGCAAATATACATGATTTTTTTTTGAAAATTACCATGTATAGGATTATTTTTTTGAATTATTTCTACATAATAATCGTTCAATTCCTTCGTTATAATTATTTAGTGATTTCCAAATATGATAGTATGAAAAGAGCAGTTAAAGATTTATTGGTATTGGCATTTATGGCGATAAGTTGTTTCCCTTTAAAGGCATCTTATCTCTTAATTCCAATGGATTTAAGTCAATCAAATCACCTGAAAGCATACGGTATAGCTTATTTTTCTATAAGTAGAGATGTAGATATGAGTTGGTTACTAAATTATAGGGGAGGTAGTTTCATGTGCAACTATCATGAGGCGATAGAAAATGAATGCATGATTCGTGGCGTTACTTGTCAAGTGATTGCCGATGTGCAGGCAAATGCAATTCGTAATGAAATTGCTTCTATGGAGAACAATATGAGTGAAATTAGATTGACAAAAGTGCCCAAAATAGCTGTTTATTCTCCTAAAAACAAACTCCCTTGGGACGATGCTGTAACTATGGTGTTAACTTATGCCGAAATTCCATACGATGTGATTTATGATGAAGAGGTCGTACAAGGATTCCTTCCCAAATATGACTGGTTACACCTTCATCATGAGGATTTTACTGGTCAATATGGTAAATTTTGGGCTAATTACCATAATGCTACGTGGTATGTAGAAGACCAAAAAGAGCAGGAAGCTACTGCCGCCAAATTGGGATTTACAAAAGTCTCTTTGATGAAATTAATGGTAGTGAAAAATATTAAAAATTTTGTTGCCGGTGGAGGTTACCTTTTTGCGATGTGCTCGGGACCGGATAGCTTTGACGTTGCCCTTTCGGCAGAAGAGGTGGATATCTGTGAATATATGTTTGATGGAGATCCTATAGACCCTAATGCACAAGCAAAACTCGACTTTGATAAGACTTTCGCTTTTACTAACTTTAGGATTTCTACCAATCCTTACGAATATGAAATTTCGGATATTGATATCGATCCGTCTATACATATCAAAAATCAGAAAAACGACTTTTTTACACTCTTTGAATTTTCTGCTAAATGGGATCCTGTGCCTACTATGCTCTGTCAAAATCATTTGAATGTCATTCCCGGCTTTATGGGACAAACTACTGCTTTTAGAAAAGATAAGATCAAACCCTACGTTTTAGTGATGGGAGAAAGCAAACTCTTTGATGAGGTACGCTACATACATGGCGAATTTGGAAAAGGTACCTGGACTTTCTACGGTGGTCATGACCCCGAAGATTATCAGCATTATGTAGGCGACCCTCCAACAGACCTGAATCTTTTCCCCAATTCTGCCGGCTATAGATTGATTTTAAATAATGTGCTATTCCCTGCAGCTAAAAAAGAAAAGCAAAAGACCTAATAGAATACAAAACTATCTTATTATGAACACTTTATGAAATAAAGAAGATACTCCTTAAGAAGCATTATTCTATGTTTCATTTTTATCATTCCTGGACTATTATGGTCTCAAAAAGTATCTCTTTCAGGGCTTGTCAAAGATAGTGAAAATGGTGAGTCGGTCATGAGTGCCTACGTGATGCTCAAGGCGTTGGATAGGATGGATGAAATCAAAGGGGCTATTACAAATCAAGCCGGTTTTTATTCCGTAACTGTAGAAAAAGGAAAATATGCTGTAGTAGTCAGTGTATTAGGTTATAAAGAGTGGAGAGATACTCTCTATTTACAGAAAAATATTACATTAAATATTGATATAGAATTAGCACCTATTCAGGTTGATGAGGTCGTGGTGAGCGGTCAACGCAACGATAAGAATGTGAGTAGTGTAGAAGTGGGCAAAATGGAGATGACGATAGAGAATATCAAAGCGATGCCGGCACTCTTTGGGGAAGCAGATGTATTGAAAGCAATCCAATTACTGCCCGGCGTTCAGTCGGGAGGAGAAGGTAACTCCGGTTTTTATGTACGTGGTGGTGGTGCAGATCAGAATTTATTGCTTTTAGATGAGGCTACCGTTTATAATGCAAGTCATCTGTTTGGTTTTTTTTCGGTATTTAATGCTCAGGCAGTCAAAGATATAGAACTTTACAAATCGGGCATTCCGGCTCAATATGGCGGACGACTTTCCTCTATTTTGGATGTACACCAAAAAGAGGGTAATATGAAAAAATATGAGGTAGATGGAGGCATCGGGGTCATCTTTTCTCGGATTACGGTGCAAGGACCTATCAAAAAAAATAAAGCCTCCTTTATCGTTTCAGGTAGAAGAACTTATGCCGATTGGATTATCCAACCATTTTTGAAAAAAGAGAGTCCTATGAAAGGGATGAAGTTCTATTTTTATGACCTGAATGCGAAGATCAATTGGATTGTTAACGATAAACACCGTCTCTATCTTGGAGGATATTACGGAAAAGATGTTTATGGCTTTAAATCTTCTAACGGCAAAATGAATGCTCAGATGAATTGGGGCAATGCAGCAGCCTCTTTTAGGTGGAATTATATTATTAATTCACAGCTATTTCTCAACACTTCAGCTACTTTTAGTAATTATGATTTTGGCACTTCTATCGGGATGGATGTCTATGGATTTTCGCTGAAATCGGGCGTTATGGATGCCGGACTCAAGACAGAACTTACCTATATGCCGGCAATTCCTCATACTTTTAGGTTTGGGGTTGACTATATTTTCCATCGTTTTAATCCCAATACCTACAATATAGATGCCGGGGAGAGCAACTCTTTTTCTATGCCTAAGTCAACAGCTTATTATGCACATGAATTATCCATTTATGTAAATGATGAATTTGATATTACTAAATGGTTGAAAGTTAATTTAGGACTTCGGTACAGCCATTTTGAACATATTGGTGCTTTTATACGCTATCTGCTCGACGAGTCTGGTATTCCGGAAGATTCTATCGTGTATAAACCCGGTCAGATCATCCAACAGTATAATCGTTTAGAACCCCGTATCTCGGCAAGGTTTGGCATTACTAAAAATTTCTCCATCAAAACGGCGTTTACGATGAATGCCCAGCATTTGCATCAGGTCTCTATGGCATCAATTTCATTGCCTACCGATGTATGGATGCCTTCTACCGACTTGATGAAACCTCAACAAGGATTCCAATACTCTTTGGGTTTTTTCTATAATTTCAATAAAAATATGTTTGAAACCTATATAGACCTCTATTATAAAGATATGAAAAATTTGGTCGAATATAGAGACGGCATAGATTTATCGGCAGTGAAGGTCAATCCCGACCAGTTGTATATCTTTGGGAATGGATATTCATATGGTGCCGAATTTTATTTTAAAAAAGCTATTGGCAAAGTTACCGGTTTTATTGGTTATACATTAGCCTTCACGGTGCGTGATTTTCCGGATTTGAATAATGGTAAACAGTTTTATGCCAAATACGACCGCCGGCATGATGTATCTGTCAATATCTCCTACGAGATTATCCGTCATAAATTATCGGTAGCCGCGGTCTGGGTATTCTCAAGTGGTAATACGATGACTATCCCTACGGGATTGTATTTCTATGGCGGCACGATGATCACCGAGTATAGTGATCGGAATGCTTATCGTATGCCTCCTTATCATCGACTTGATCTATCCTTAGATTGGACGATTGTAAAGAAAAAGAAATTTGAAACAGGACTCAACTTCTCCGTTTATAATGTCTATAACCGTCAAAATCCATTTTTTATCTACATCGATACCGAAGTAACGATGAATCCCGATTCCTATTTGCCCTCCATTACCATGCAAGGCAAACAGATGAGTCTTTTTCCGATTTTACCCTCTATCACTTGGAATTTTAAATTCTAAGATTTTTCTATTAGATGCTCTCTGAAAAATGTAGCAAAAAAATAAAAATTTACTAAATTTCCCCTTATATCTCGCTGAGTACACAAAAAAAATGTTGGAGTTTGGAAGTTAAAAACTAACAACTTAAAGTTAAAAGTTTGAAACTCTATATTTGATCCCTAACTCCGCTCAATTTAGGTAGTCTATGCTGATTTTTGCGAAGAGTCGCTGCGTTTTCTGCGTGATTTCGGATTGGTGCCATACGTTTCGAATTTTCATTTTGTAGATTG
>JAITTF010000158.1 GCA_031287215.1 Bacteroidales bacterium | reverse complement strand
GTAAGGTTTTTTGCTAATAAAACGAGATGATAACCGCTCAGATTTTCTTTATTTTCAGTAACAAATCTACTGCCATCAGGATTTGATTTTGTTTGTTTAGCTACGTAGGCTTCACAACCGAAAATAGGTTTAAATTTTTGGTCATGATTTTTGCTGTTATATTTATTACAGGCATCTGCAAACGTTTTGATGCCAAACATATTACCGTGGTCAGTAAGTGCTAAAGAGTTCATCCCGCAGCGAATAGATTTTTCTATTAATTGGTCAATTTTAGACATTCCATCTAAAACAGAATACTCAGAGTGTACATGTAGGTGCGTGAATTTACTCATAATCAAAGATGCGCTTTTATTTTCTTTATCCCGCAAATATACGATTTTTTCTTTTAATAATAATAGAAAAAACGTTTATAATAGTTTTCTATATTCTCCTATTAACGAATAGGGGAGTGCTTCCATAATTTCTATATCGTAAAAATTACCTACTGTTAGTGGTTGCTCTGTACCGATGATGACCTCATTGTCCACATCGGGTGAGTCGCCTTCGGTGCGTCCAATGTAGCAATTTTCTTCCTCTTCAAAACTGTCAGTAAGCACTCTCATGATCGAAGCTACTTTTTGGGCATTTAGTTCCAAAGAGATGCCTTCTTGAAGTTCCATGATTTCTTGTACCCGCCTCTCTTTTTCTTTTGGTTTTACCGGATCGCCAAGTGGGAATGCCGGTGTGTCTTCTTCTGCGGAGTAGGAAAATACCCCGAGACGATTAAATCTCACTTTTTCTACAAAATGAACTAATTCATCATGCTCTTTTTTTCCTTCTGTAGGGAATCCTGAAAGTAAAGTAGTACGCAGAGTAATGTCAGGGATTTTATTGCGAATAGTATCAATAAGTTGCAAGATCTCTTTTTCGGATGAGGGGCGACTCATGCTTTGTAGCACTTTTTCGCTTACATGCTGAATAGGGATGTCTAAATAGTTGCAAACCTGAGGATAAGCAGACATTACATCCAACACTTTATATGGAAAATGATAGGGAAACGCATAATGTAACCTGATCCATTCAATCCCTTTAATGTCCACTAAACGCAGAAGCAATTGGTCTAAATTTTTTTCTTTAGTAATATCAATGCCATAATTAGTCAAGTCTTGAGCTATGAGTATCAACTCTTTAACTCCTGAATTTGCCAAAGATGTACCTTCTTTGATTAATAGGTCAATAGGTTTAGATATTTGATTGCCTCTGATGTTAGGGATTGCACAAAATGAACACCTACGATTACAACCCTCTGAAATTTTGAGGTATGCGTAATGCTTTGGCGTACTCAACGTCCTTCCTTCATTCGTAAGGAGGTCGAAATTGGTATTTTCCAATAATTTGGCTAATTCAGCAAAATTATAAAAACCATCCACTTCAGGTATCTCTTGCATCAACTCATCTTTATAACGTTGTGCCATACAACCTACGACATATACTTTTTGAGTCAGTCCTTCATTTTTCCGATCTAATTGATGGAAAATTTCTTCAATAGATTCTTCTTTAGCATCTTTAATAAAGCAACAGGTATTGACTAACACGATGTTGGAAGGGCATTCCTCTTCAAAAACGACCTGATGTCCCATTTTAGCATAAGAGGAGGCTATCACCTCCGAGTCCACACTGTTCTTGGAACATCCAAGGGTAATAATATTGATTTTCATACGAATAGAAGAGAGGTTTTATCTTTTATATTTAAAAGATTTCCCCGGAAAAATAGCAGTAACATCTAATTCTTCTTCAATACGAAGGAGTTGGTTGTACTTTGCAATACGGTCGGTACGACTGGCAGAACCTGTTTTAATCATTCCTGTATTGAGCGCTACGGCAAGGTCAGCAATAGTAGTATCTTCGGTTTCGCCCGAACGATGAGAAATCACTGCGGTATAACCGGCTTTATGGGCAAGATTTACGGCGTTGATGGTCTCTGTAAGAGTGCCAATCTGGTTTACTTTTACTAAAATAGAGTTTGCAACACCTTTTTCGATTCCTTCTGCAAGACGAGCTACATTGGTAACAAACAGGTCATCACCTACTAATTGGATTTTATCTCCTAATTTGTCGGTCATCAATTTCCAACCATCCCAATCATCTTCTGCCATACCGTCTTCGATAGAAACGATAGGGTATTTGCTACACCAATCAGCCCAATAGTCAACCATCTGAGCGGGAGTTAGTTTGGCATTGTTAGATTTTTTGAAATGATATACATTTTCTTTAGGGATAAAATATTCGGAAGAAGCAGGGTCTAAAGCGATGCAAATATCTTTGCCCGGTTTATAGCCGGATTTTTCAATAGCTTTAATGACCACTTCGATAGCCTCTTCATTGGATTTAAGGTTAGGAGCAAATCCTCCTTCATCACCTACATTGGTAGAATAACCCTGCTCTTTTAAAACACTTTTGAGATTATGAAAAACTTCAACACCCATCTGAAGTGCTTTAGAAAAAGAGTCTGCACCAATTGGCATAATCATAAATTCCTGAAAGTCAATGCTGTTGTCGGCATGTGAACCTCCATTCAAAATGTTCATCATGGGGATAGGTAATGTATTTGCATTACAACCGCCGATATATCTATACAATTCCTGACCGGTTT
>JAITTF010000124.1 GCA_031287215.1 Bacteroidales bacterium | reverse complement strand
TTTCCCGAAAAGCATAAGCAAGTCCTAATTCTCCTCCGACGTGTGGAGATAAGCGTTTTGTTCCTTTGAAATGATATTCAGCACCAAATTGAAATGCACCCTCAGAATAGGTGCTTTGTGAGTACATATCATCAAATGTTCCTATTACTTTTTCTTTTTCATGTCCTGTATAGACTCCTAATTTGAGCCTAAGCGCAACGTTAGAATTTAGAAAGTAACGGAGTTTTAAATTGGCATCTAAAGCCATTGATTCTCCGATCAAAGTTAAAAAACCCACTTGTGCTTCCGCCGTCTAAGCAGGCGCAATCAATTTATAGTCTTTAATTTCCCGTTCTTGAGCACTAACACAGAATAGTGATGTAATGCATACTAATACACAAATTATTTTTTTCATTTTCTTATTTTTTAAATTAGTAAAATATTTTTTGCAAAAGTACAAAAAATATTAATTTCTTTTTAATATTGAAAATGTTTATGTAATATTGTATTTTCTGTGAATGAGTTAAAGATTAAACAATTACGACTGTTATTTCTCCAAAAAAGAGACCACTTCCTCTTCCGTCAATCCTCGTAAATCTACACTTTTTACTATTGCTCCATCTTGTGTGAATACAAAAGTGGGAAAACTGCCGTTGATGATTTGTATTGATAATAAAGGAGGAAGATAATAATAGGGATATCCGGTGGTATTGGATTCCGTTTTAAAGAGCGTGATTGTTGAATCAAACTGCGGAGAAGAGACATACGCCATCATGATTTTGATGTGATCCGTATTGATATTATTATTGGAAATAATAGCTTCCAATTTTTTGACACTCAGTTTGCAAAATTTACAGCCCGGAATATAAAAAGAGAGAATATACCTGCCGGAATCTATATTGAAATCCTTGACAATAGTATCGGTTTTTAAAACATTGAAAGCCTGAAGATTGACTTCCCCCTGTGGAGAAAATACTCTGTTGTATATCTGATCAGGTGTTATGACTATAAAATTGACAATTAAAGCAACCGCAATAGTCAAGACTTCGACCCATTTTTTTAACTTAAAAGTACACTCCTTTTCTTTGTAGATCAAAATAAGTACCACGATGAGAATCACATTCTTCAGAATAGAGTGTATGGGGTCCACTTGGACCAACTCCCCAAAACAGTGGCAATTACTATCATTTCTGAAAATAGCAGCATAGATTAACAAAAAGGTAAAGCCAATCATCATCAACATGGTAATCCACCACGTGTATTTGTATTTAATTTTAGCAATTAGAAAAACACCGATTACCATTTCACATGCAATAATCAATCTTACTAAAATAGTAACTATAAAATAGTTAAAAATTCCAAAACTATAGACATAAAGCTCAAAAGCATCTATAGAAATAAGTTTTAAGATTGCAGTAACAATAAAGAAAAGACCTGCAAGCGTGCGAAGTATTAATTTGAAAATATCAATAAGTTTCATTGTGATTTTTTTTTGCAAAAGTACAAAAAAAACAGGCTAACAAAACTGTTACCCTGTTTTTTACAAATAGTGTAATACTATTTACATTGATAACCCTCTTTTTTACCGTTAATGGTAGTAATAGTATTCATAGCTTTGCAATCTTCTTTGCTAACGTTTTCGGTTGTAACTTTTGAACCAAATTTGTTCCCGTTAATGTAGTGTTGACAGGTACAAGATTTTTTGCAAGAGGTTCCAAGAAGGGCTACAAAAGCTATACAAGCCAATGTTAAAAATACTTTTTTCATTTTTTCATTTTTTATTTTTATAAAAATTTAACGGGCGCAAAGGTACACTTATTTTATTATTTGTAAGTGTTTTCTAAAAAAAATTTATCCGCAAAAACTTACCGATTTTTTTTGTAATTTTGCGGCTTAAAATAAAAACAGTAACATTATGCGCCCTGATTTTAGCAAAATAGACTTTAAAGCAGTTGTTCCTTCCGATTCTCAAGCAAATAATATTGCTCTCTCTTCGGGAAATGAGCATCAATGGTTGACCGCTGAACAAATATCCGTAAACCCATTTTACAAAAAAGAAGACCTTGAAGGGTTAGAGCACCTTAATTATGCTGCAGGATTGCCGCCATTTTTAAGAGGACCTTACTCTACAATGTATGTCAACAAACCTTGGACAGTTCGTCAGTACGCCGGTTTTTCTACCGCCGAAGAGTCGAATGCTTTTTACAGGAGAAATTTAGCTGCCGGTCAGAAAGGGCTCTCCATTGCTTTTGACCTTGCCACACATCGCGGGTACGATTCTGACCATCATCGAGTAGTAGGTGATGTAGGCAAAGCAGGCGTTGCTGTGGACTCTATTTTAGATATGAAAATTCTCTTTGATAGCATCCCTTTAGATAAAATGTCGGTGTCGATGACGATGAATGGTGCTGTTTTACCTATTTTGGCATTTTATATTCTTGCCGCAGAAGAGCAGGGAGTACCGATGGAAAAACTTACCGGTACGATTCAAAACGACATTTTGAAAGAATTTATGGTTCGTAATACCTATATATATCCGCCACTGCCTTCGATGAAGATTATTGCGGATATCTTTAAATTTACCTCCCAAAATATGCCGAAATTCAACTCCATTTCTATCTCCGGCTACCACATGCAAGAGGCAGGTGCTACTTGCGATATCGAATTAGCTTACACCTTAGCCGATGGTTTGGAATATTTGAGAGCCGGCATTAATGCAGGTTTAAATATTGATGATTTTGCACCTCGTCTCTCCTTTTTCTGGGGTATCGGGATGAACCATTTTATGGAAATTGCTAAAATGAGAGCCGCACGCATGCTTTGGGCTAAGATTGTAAAACAATTTAATCCTCAGAATGCCAAATCTATGGCATTACGTACCCATTGTCAGACCTCAGGTTGGTCATTGACCGAACAAGACCCGTTCAACAACGTGGCACGTACCTGCATAGAAGCTATGGGTGCAGCATTAGGACATACTCAATCGTTGCATACCAATGCCTTGGATGAAGCCATTGCACTGCCTACCGATTTCTCTGCCCGTATTGCCCGCAATACCCAGATTTACATCCAAGAAGAGACCAATATCTGTCGTGCCGTTGACCCCTGGGCAGGTTCTTATTATGTGGAAAAATTGACCCACGAAATTGCTCATCGTGCTTGGCAACACATTCAAGAAGTAGAATCTCTGGGCGGAATGGCTAAAGCCATCGAAACCGGCATCCCCAAAATGAGAATCGAAGAAGCCGCCGCTCGTAAACAAGCTAAAATTGACTCCGGCATAGAATCTATTATTGGAGTTAATAAATATAGATTGGAAAAAGAAGACGCTATAGAAACTTTGGAAGTAGATAATAGTGCCGTGAGGGATGCCCAGCTGATTAGACTTAAAATTTTACGTGAAAATCGTAATAATGAAGAGGTTAAATACGCATTAGATGCCATTACCAAATGTGCGGAAACAGGTGAAGGTAATCTCTTAGAACTCTCACTGATTGCTGCCCGCAAAAGAGCCTCTCTTGGCGAGATTTCTGATGCTATGGAAAAAGTCTTCGGACGTTATAAAGCAACCATTAACTTAATTACAGGAGTGTATAGTTCAGAACAAAAAGATAATGCCACTTTCCAGGAAGCTCGTAAAATGGCAGACCAATTCGCAGAAAAAGAGGGCAGACGTCCCCGTATTATGATCGCTAAAATGGGTCAGGATGGTCACGACCGCGGCGCAAAAGTCGTTTCTACCGGTTATGCCGATATCGGTTTTGATGTTGATATGGGTCCCTTGTTCCAAACCCCGAAAGAAGCCGCTAAACAAGCCGTCGAAAATGATGTACACATTTTAGGGGTGTCCTCGTTAGCAGCAGGACACAAAACCCTTGTGCCTCAAGTTATTGAAGAACTTAAAAAATTAGGAAGAGATGATATTATAGTCGTTGTAGGAGGCGTTATTCCTCCTCAAGATTATGATTATTTATATCAATCAGGTGCAGCCGCTATCTTTGGTCCCGGTTCAGTCATTAGTGATTGTGCTATCAAAATATTAAAACTGTTAGAATAAACAGTACAACCCTTTTATTATGAATCTCTCAGAATTAGGTATAAAACGTCCGGTACTCTCTACCGTATTTGTACTTATCATATTTATCTTGGGTGTTATTGGGTATGTCTCTCTTGGGGTTCGAGAATTTCCAAATGTGGACAATCCTATTATTACCGTTCAGGTAAATTATCCGGGAGCTAATGCAGAAGTGATTGAAAATCAGATTACAGAACCTTTAGAGCAGAATATCAACGGCATTCAAGGGATCCGTTCGCTGACCAGTTCCAGCAGTCAAGGCAATTGTCGTATTACCGTAGAATTTGAACTTACGGTGGATATGGAAACCGCCGCTAACGATGTTCGTGATAAGGTTTCCCGTTCTCTTAGATATTTGCCTAAAGATTGCGACCCTCCTATAGTCTCAAAAGCTGATGCTGATGCAGAACCTATTATGCAAATTACCGTAGAAAGTAATAGTCGTACTCTTTTGGAGGTGAGTGAAATAGCCGATTTGACCATCAAAGAACGCTTACAAACAGTTAGCAACGTGAGTGGTGTGGAAATTTGGGGCGAAAATCGTTATTCTATGCACCTCTGGCTTGACCCACAAAAGATGTCAGTACACAATATTACGGCTATTGATGTTAAAAATGCTATTGACCAAGAGAACGTTGAATTACCCTCCGGTACTATTGAAGGAGATTTGATAGAACTTTCTGTTCGTACTATGGGATTGATGAAAACTCCGGAGGATTTCAATAACTTGGTCATCAAAGAGGATGATTTTAGGATTATTAGATTCAAAGATATTGGATTTGCCGAATTAAGTGCTGAAGATCGCAAAAATATTACCCGTAGAAATGGATTCCCAACGGTGATTGTAGTCGTCATTCCGCAACCGGGAGCCAATCAAATAGAAATTTCCGATGAGGTGTCAGTTAGATTAGAGCAAATCAAAAAAGATCTTCCTGATGATATTAAATTGGAGGTGGTTTACGATAATACAAAGTTTATTCGCTCTTCCATCAACGAAGTGAAAGAGACCATCTATATCGCCTTTTTATTAGTCATTGTGGTGATTTTTCTTTTCCTGCGCAATTGGCGAGTAACATTAGTGCCAATAGTGGTCATACCGGTCTCATTGGTCGGCTCATTTTTGATCATGTATGCCGCCGGATTCTCTATCAATGTACTCTCCATGTTGGCGATTGTGTTGTCGGTAGGGCTGGTAGTAGATGATGCTATTGTAGTTACTGAGAATATTTATGTAAAAATTGAGCAGGGGATCCCGCCGCTTCAAGCAGGTATCGAAGGGTCAAAAGAGATCTTCTTTGCCGTCATTTCTACTACATTGACGTTAGTTGCCGTCTTTTTTCCTATTGTTTTTATTCAAGGAATGACGGGCAAATTGTTTACCGAGTTTAGTATCGTTATAGCGGGGTCTATTGTTATTTCAGCTTTTGTAGCATTGACTTTTACTCCCATGCTCTCCACTAAATTGTTGAAAAAAGAGAAAAAACAAAATTGGTTTTATGCCAAGACAGAGCCTTTCTTTGTTTGGTTAAATGATATCTATGGTCGCTCACTCAACTATGTTTTACAACATAAAGTGTGGATTTTGCCTTTTATTGTGGTTATCTTTTTGTTAATAGGGCTTTTATGGAAAGTAATTCCGTCGGAAATGGCTCCTTTAGAAGACCGCTCACAAATTACGATTAGAACTACATACCCTGAAGGTGCCTCATTTGAATACATTAAACAATATGTGGAAGATATTGCTGATGTTGCGGATAGTGTAGCTTATGAAAGAGCTTCCAATATTTCTATGGTTAGAAGTACGTGGGGTTTTATTCGGGTGATCCTGCCTGATATTGCCGATAGAGATATAAGTCAAATGGAAATCGCAAAAAATTTGACTAATGCTGTTGTGAAAAAGACGAATGCAAGGTCTTTTGTGCAACAACAATCCACCTTTGGCGGAAGACGTATGGGCATGCCGGTGCAATATGTCTTACAGGTTACCGATATAGAAAAATTGAGGGACTATATTCCCAAATTTATGGCAAAAGTAAATGAAAGTCCTGTATTCCAGATGACCGATGTGAACCTTAAGTTTACTAAACCTGAAACACGAATGTATATAGACCGTGAAAAAGCTGCGTTGTTGGGGGTGAGTACAAGAGACATAGGACAGACTTTGCAATATGCTTTAAGCGGTCAACGATTGGGCTATTTTTATATGAATAGTAAACAGTATCAGATTTTGGCTGAAATAAATCGCCAGCAAAGAAATAGTCCACTTGAACTTAAATCATTGTATGTGAGAAGTCTAAACGGTAGTATGATACAATTAGACAACTTAGTAGATTTAGAAGAGACGGTGGCACCTCCTCAGCTTTACCATTTCAACAGGTTTATCTCTGCCACAGTCTCTGCCGGTTTAGCACAGGGTTATACACTCGGAGACGGACTTGATGAGATGGACAAAATTGCCGCCGAAGTGTTGGATGACTCTTTCCGCACCACACTAACAGGAGAATCGAGAGACTTTAGAGAGAGTTCCAACAGTTTAATGTTTGCTTTCGGTTTAGCACTGTTGTTGATCTTTTTGCTTTTAGCCGCCCAATTTGAAAGCTTTAAAGACCCGTTAGTCATTATGATGACGGTGCCGTTAGCCATCTCGGGTGCTTTGATATTTATGTGGTTTAAAGATGTTACAATGAACATTTTTAGCGAGATAGGTATCATCATGCTCATCGGTCTGGTCGCAAAAAATGGTATTCTTATTGTAGAATTTGCCAATCAACGTCAAGAAGCCGGCATCGCCAAGTATGGTGCTGTACATGGTGCTGCATTACAAAGACTTAGACCTGTATTGATGACCAGTATTTCTACTATTTTGGGTACTTTGCCGCTGATGTTGGCAAGTGCCGAAGGTGCTAACAGCCGCATCGCTATGGGTGTTGCTGTAGTGGGTGGACTTACATTTTCTACACTATTAACGCTTTACGTTGTCCCTGCAATGTATCTCTATATTTCAACGGATAGATCCAAAAAAGAGCAACAAAAAGAACTTAATTAATCATGAATAACCCCTTAGTACACGCGGCACGTTTTTACTTGCCACCCTTAGAAATTGACCCCGAAGGGACAGTTTTAGTCTTTGACAAACCTTATCAATGCACCTCTTTTGATTTGGTCAATAAAGTCAAATTTTATCTCAAAAAAGAGCTTAAACTTAAAGTAAAAGTCGGTCATGCCGGCACATTAGACCCTTTAGCAACGGGCGTGTTAATCATTTGTGTAGGTAAATTTACGAAAAGAATTCCCGAAATTCAAAGTCAAGAAAAAGAATATACCGGCACTATTAAATTAGGGGCTACAACTCCCGGATTTGATTTAGAAAAACCTATTGACCAGGAGTTTGATTATTTGCATATTACTCAAGAGATGGTGTTAAAAGCTTCAAAGACCTTTTTGGGAGAGACTTTACAGGTGCCACCACAATATTCGGCTGTAAAAGTAAATGGCAAAAGAGGTTATGATTTTGCCCGTAGTGGTGAGGAGGTAGCATTAGCTGCTAAAACTATTTTTATCAAGGAGTTTGAGATTACCCGTTTTGAGCTGCCGGAAGTCGATTTTAGAATTGTCTGTTCCAAGGGGACATACATCAGAGCTATTGCCCGAGATTTTGGTCAACTACTCAATAGTGGTGCTCACCTCACCTCCCTTTGCAGAACTAAAATTGGGGAGTATCGGGTTGAAGATGCGATTGTGGTTATTGATAATGAATAAGTTTTTAGTTGCTTTATTCTACCTTCATAGACATCAAGAACCATTTATATACTAATGATCCTTCATAACCGGGCATGTAAATTTTTCCTATTTCAGGAAGCAATATCATTTCGCCAGGAATAGCTGCTTTTGTATTCTTTTTGGAATCATAAACGATCTCTTGAGATTCTTCTGCGTTGGTTGATATAGAATGTTTTACAATTTTGGCATCACTCAACTTTGTAATACCAAGAACCTTAATATAGTCCATGATGGTAAAATAAATATTGACTTGATTGTCGTTGTCAACAGTTGTACCTACTCCTCCAAAAGGGTAAAGGTTAACATAAATATTATCTCTTGGGATTTTTACGATCCACTTGGGTTCACCATCGGCTTTAATATTGGTGGTAATAATGTCACCATAATGGTGCAAATACTTAGTTGTTGTTCCGAACTGATCGCGCACAGTAATTGTAAAAGTTTTTTGTTTTAAAATAGTATATAAAGGCGTACCGTCCTTAAGAAGTTGCAAGGGGTGGATTTTATAGTTGAATTTTTCAAAGTCGTCTCCTTTGTTCAGCTCTTTGATGACTTTTTTGGCATCTTTACTTTCCAATCCTTTGGTAATAAAATTTTCACTAAACTCTGAAACGATGGCTTCTGTTGACTTAAAATCCTTTGTATTGACGGATGCAGAATAAATGCCTAACATGTTATCCATTTTTTTAGCAGTAAAATAGCCGACTGCGAAAAGCTCAGATTTATCATTAACAATGATGGAGCAAGAGGCGGGGAAGTTGGAGTTAGGTAATGCTATTTCTGCCGCGTTTGGGGTACCGGCTTCTGAGTATTGGACAGCAAATACTTTTCTACCGGATCTTTCCTCATTTTTGGCATCCATTTTAGTAACTCCTGACAAATAGACTACCCCATCATTATCAACGGCTTGATCTGTAATATAAAGCGGTGAATTAAGTTCTGTTCTTACACTCCTGTTTTTATTAATTGTCTCTCCTGTTTGGTCAAAAACAGCATAACTGGCATTCAATAAATTACCACCTCTGCCTTCCCAACTCCAAAAATACCAATAGTAATTAGCGGGAGATTTATCTAATAATTCGCAATATACCAACATTTTAGAGTTGTCAGATGAAAAGGTAATGTTCATTTCGTTGGCTCTACTTTTTTTACCTGCATAATTCATCACATAAACACTTTTATAAACTCCACTGAGCGCTAAGGTCTTAGGATTCATTGTTTGAACGTATAAATTGTATTTTTTGGAAGATTTGTCTATATCTATATTGAAAAAATAGATGGTTCCATTGAACATGACCACTTTATCAAAACGGAATTTTTTATCCAATTTTTTAGGGGTAGCTACTAAAGAATTGGCATTAAATTTGTAAATGGAATTATCCCCATAATTGTATAGTAAAATGTCGTTGCCAAGAGTTCCTAAAATTACTCTTGGCGATTCTCCCGGACTAATGCTGTTAGTACGCGTAGAAAAGCCAGGAAAATTAATCGGTTTACTAAATTGAGGGTTCTGTGCTTGTAAAACTGTTGCGAACAAGAAAAATGATAGAAACAGGGTAAATGATTTTTTCATGATTTTAATTTTTAATTTGTATAATTATTGATTTTGTTTAAAATGAAAGGTTTATGATCGTATATTCTGATTTTGTACCGATTCTGAATTTTCCTCCCCAGATACCGATGCCCGAACTGATATAAAAGTGGGTATCTCCTTTTTTGAGGTATCCGTGCGATTTCTCGTACATAGTTTTGGTTATCAATGAAATTGGGAATATCTGACCATCATGAGTATGCCCGGAGATTTGAAGGTCAATACCATTTACAACGGCTTCCTCTAGGTGATACGGTTGGTGGTCAAGCAGGATGACTGGTTTTGTAAAATCAATATCCTCAACCAGTTGTGCTATAGATTTACGGTTTTTATTAGAGGCATCATCGCGTCCAACCACATAAAAGAGATTGTCGATCAATGCAGCAGAATCTGTAAGAAAGCAGATATTGCTTTTTTCTAAAAATTGGCGACTTCTATCTATTCCTGAGATATATTCATGATTTCCGGAAATCGCAAAAACTCCGTATTTAGCTTTTATTTTTTTTAAAACGCTATCTGTATGATATTTTTCCACAGGCACTAAGGAGTTGTCAATAGCATCTCCTGCAATGAACACAATATCTGGATTTTCTCTATTGATGAGGGTAACCCATTTTTCAAATTCAGGGTTCTTTATGTTAAAACCTAAATGTAAATCGCTAATCGCCACAATTTTAAGTTTATTTTGAGTTGCATTTTCAGGTACTAAAGACAAATTTAATTCTACTCGATCTTTATGTAAATAACGGAAATAACCATAGGAAAAAATAAGGACGATAGCGGAGGTAAGGCAGATAAAAATTGTCCAATTGTTTCTCATAAAATGAGCCGGAAGCAGATGTATGAGTTTGGCAAGGTCAGCCAACAGGATGAAAATCAGGATATAGATGAATATAAAAAAATAACTTGTCCCAAATTTGTACAGAAACGACATCAAGGGCACAGGAAGTACCTCTCTGGCAGCCATACTCAATACTAAAGACCCGATAGCCAGAATGCCAACCGTAAGGATTCCCAATTTGAGATAAAGATTAGGAATAATTTGCCAAAGTCGAATAAATACGTAAGCATTGGCTCCTACAATGAACCCCATAAAAACTAAAAATATCATAATAACGGGGAACTTCATTTTTAATGGTTAATAATTAGTGACTAATGTTTTTTAACTCCTATAACTCCTTTAGCTTCTTAAGTTTTCAACTTATACATTATATCGAATATGCAAGATATCTCCATCTGCAACAATGTAGTTTTTGCCTTCAACGGCGAGTTTGCCGGCTTCTTTACATTTGATTTCTGAACCGAGAGCGACTAAGTCATCATATTTAATCACTTCAGCGCGAATAAATCCTCTTTCTAAGTCGCTATGGATCATGCCGGCAGCTTGAGGTGCCGACATTCCTTTGCGGATAGTCCAGGCACGATTTTCTTTACCACCTACTGTAAAAAAGGCAATAAGGTTCAGCAATTGGTAAGCCTGACGGATGACTCTATTGACGCCCGGTTCTTTGAGACCCACATCTTCTAAGAATACTTGTCGGTCTCCTTCGTCTTCTAACTCTGCAATTTCAGATTCGATTTTTCCTGCAATGACTAAAGGTTCGAGACCTAAGGTTTGCAGATATTTTTTCGTATTTTCCACATATTGATTTCCTGAATTAGCATCAGAGTCGTTGACATTACAAACGGACATCATTGGTTTATCGGTGAGTAGCATCATATCTTTGACCACCAATTTTTCATTTTCGGTAGCCTTGATAGTTCTCACATTCTGGAAATTTTCGATATGTTCTTTATATTTGAGCAGTGTTTCGAGGTCAGATTTAGCAGTTTTATCGCCTACTTTAGCCGCTTTTTCTACTTTTTGGATTTTCCGTTCAATTTGTTCTAAATCTTTAATTTGTAATTCAAAATCTATAATTTCAATATCTCTTACGGGGTCAACCGAGCCTTCTACGTGCGGCAGATTGGAATTATCGAAGCAGCGTAGTACGTGAATTAGGGCGTCACACTGACGGATATCGCCCAGAAAGCTGTTGCCAATACCTTCCCCCTGGTTAGCCCCTTTGGCAAGTCCCGGAATATCTACTACATCCAACGTGGCAAATATCAGTGTGTCTGCTTTGATAAAACTGTTGATGTGAGTTAGACGTCCATCCGGCACGGAGCAGACTCCGATATTAGATTTATTGGTACTATAAGCAAAATCCGTTATCGCTGCTTTAGTATTTGATATACAATTAAATAGTGTTGTTTTTCCGGTATTGGTTAAACCTACTATTCCACATTTTAAACCCATAATGGTAATATTTATTAATTAAAAATCAAGAATAACATCCTCTACGCTTGTAATTTGTGGAAGATATTCTTTAATGGCGGACTCGACACCTTGTTTTAAAGTCATTTTTGCGTGAGGACAACTGCCACAAGCACCTTGCAATTTTACTTTTACAATGTTATCTTCAGTAAGTTCTACAAACTCAATATCACCTCCATCTTGTTGTAAATAAGGACGTAACTGTTCAATAATTGATTTTACTTTTGCTTCTAAAAATTCTTCTTTCATCTTACATTAATTTTTTTGCAAAGATGCAAGAATTTTTTTAAATAGTGAATGTAATTTTTAAAAAAAATCGTTTTATCTTACAGTAATAATTTCGCCCTTTTTTACTTTCTTTAAAAACAAAACAAGGAGAAGCGTTGACACTAATGATGCTATACAATCAGAAATGGCAATTGAGATCCAAACACCATTTAATTCCCAAAATATCGGGAAAATGAAAAGTAAGGGAATTAAAAACAACAATTGCCTTGATAAGGAGTTGAAAATGGCTAATTTTGCCTTGCCAATAGCTTGGAAAAAGTTGGAAGCTACAATCTGAAAACCTACAATAGGGAATGCAATCATGCTGATGATTAAGCCTTGTGAGGTAAGTTGAATCATAGTAGGGTCAATAGTAAAGGCATGGGCAATATGGGTTGGGAATAGTTCGGCTAAAAAAAAACCTAAGGTGGAAATGCCTGTTGACCAGAGGATCGTCAACTTTAGAGTTTTAATCACTCTATCCATCTTTTCGGCACCAAAATTATAACCCACAATGGGTTGCATTCCTTGCGTAAGCCCCAGAATGACCATCACTATTAATGAAGTTACACAGTTGATAATACCATAAGAACCTACGGCTAAATCTCCTCCAAAATGCACTAACTGTAAATTAATCAATATGGTAATGATACACGCCATCGCATGAATCATAAATGGCGAAATACCAACCGCAATAATATCGAGAATGATTTTTTCGGATAATCTAAAGCGAGAAATTACGAAATGAACATAGTGTTTTTTATGGACAAAATGTACCAATACCCAGCACATTCCTGTAAATTGTGCGATAACGGTTGCCCATGCAGCGCCTTTGATGCTCCAATGAAAAACGAAAATAAAAATAGGGGCTAAAATCACATTAATACCTACGGTCAATAATATGGAAATCATGGCTTTGGTAGGATGTCCTGATGCGCGCATGATGTTGTTGAGCCCAAACAGCAGAAATGGAATGACATTGGTCATGAGAATAATCTGCATAAAATCTTTGGCATATGGTAATGTGTCTTTACTGGCACCAAAAAGGAGCAATAAATCGTCTAAATAGTATAAAGTCAAAGCTGCAAATACAATACTAATCACGATGCTCAGAATAAAAGCATTGCCTAAGATATGGATGGCTTCATCTTGCCGTTTTTGTCCCATTCGGATAGAGACCATAGCGGCAGCACCGGCACCAATGAGCGTACTGAAAGCTACTGACAGATTCATGATTGGAAAGGTGATGGCTAACCCTGAAATGGCTAAAGCATCTACCCCTTGTCCAATGAAAATACGATCTATAATATTGTACAACGAACTTGCCGTCATGGCAATCACCGCAGGTAAAGCATATTTGAAAAGTAAACTGCCTACCGGTTGCTGTCCCAGCTCTTCACTACCCCGCTCTTTAGACATTAATTTATAATCGTCAATTCGTTGATAATGTTTTGTGCGTTGGCAAATTTATCTACGATAAAAAGAAAATAACGAACATCTAAACTGATATTTCTACATCTGCTCACATCATAATTAATATCACTCATAGTGCCTTCCCAAACTCTATCAAAATTAATGCCAATCAATTCGCCGTTAGCATTAATCACAGGACTACCTGAATTGCCTCCTGTAGTGTGGTTGCTGGCAATAAATGCTACAGGAAGTTCATCTTTGGCATTGCCATAACGACCATAATCTTGTGAGTTGAAAAGTGTTTTAAGTTTAGGGTCAACTTTATAATCAAAAATATCAGGATTCTCTTTTGCTATCACGCCCTTGAGTGTAGTGTAATAGACGTACTCTTTGCCATCATAAGGGGCAAAACCTCTGACCTGCCCGTAAGTTACACGCATGGTCAAGTTGGCATCAGGATAGAAGTTCTTAGTGTCGGCATCTTTTTCCATCAAGGCTTTGACATAGGTGCGATACAACTCTTTAGATTGATTTTCCAATTTATCCATAGCACTTTGAATGGAGAAAAAGTGTTGGTACGCAGGAATTGACAATTGATATAAGGGCAATTTTTTGAGTTTTAGAAAATCTTTTTTACCTGCTTTTTCGAGCCATAACATGTAAGTCTGATGGTCGGAAAAGATAGATTTTTCATAGATCATATCGGCAATATTGGCGAGTGCACTTTTCGGCATATTGATATAGCGTTGCATCTCTTGTGGAATGAGTGTCGGGGCAATAGTGGAGAAATAGTAGTGATATAATTCTATAAAAATCTCTTTATCAATAGGTTTGTAAAAACTGTGAAAAAAGGAGCAACTTTTATCTTCTAATTCAGTTTTAGCTTTATTCCAATCGGCATCAGTCAAATCTTTTTTCTCTGCCAAATTAATCATTTTATAGATATGCTGATAGAAAAATTTCACTAATTCGACTGCGTGAACTGATTCTGTAAAATAGACAGCTTCAGTGAGGTAGGGTTGATATTGTTGATAATACTCACACAATCTGGGTAAGATATTGCCATATTTTGCGGCGGTAGCATCATCATCAAATACCCAATCGGTAAAAGCCTCTTCTTCTCTAATCTTTTTTTCTATTGCTTTAGTTTCTGCTAATCCTGCATTTTCGCCAATCCATTTTTTCCAGCCGTTAGAGATACTATTGGCTTTACCGGCATATTTAAGGCGGATGTCCATAGAGTGGTTCATATATTTTTTCATAATATCCAATCTTACCCCTCTTTGGTGAATGGCAACGGGATTTCTGATTTCCGTAATCTGTTTTACGGCATCGGAAGTTAGAAATTGTTCGGTGCTGCCCGGATAACCAAATACGAGTGTAAAATCGTTTTCTTCCACCCCTTTAGTAGAGATGTTGAAGAATTTTTTAGATTTTAGTGGAATATTATCCTTAGCGTATTCTGCCGGTTTGCCATCTTTATCAGTATAAATGCGATAGATAGAAAAGTCTCCGGTATGTCTTGGCCACATCCAGTTGTCGGTATCGCCACCAAATTTTCCAATACTCTCAGGGGGAACTCCTACCAAACGCACATCTTTAAAGGTCTCATTGATAAACATAAAATACTGATTTCCATAGTAAAAAGACTTGATAGAAGCGGTGTAATGTGTGCCTTTGACGGCTGCTTTTTTTATCCCGTCTATATTTTTGTTGATGATTGTATTCCGTTCGCTTTCATCTGTGATGCCTTCAGTACCGGTAAGTACTTTTGCAGTAACATCTTCCATACTGATTAGAAACGTAACTGTAAGACCTTTAAAGGAGATCTCCTCCTCTCTATTTTTAGCCCAAAAACCATCTTGTAGAATATTATTGTCCACGGTACTAAAGTTTGCCACGTAAGAATATCCACAGTGATGATTCGTAACGAGCAGTCCCTCAGGAGAAATCAGCTCACCGGTGCATCCTCCTGCAAAGAGCATGATCGCGTCCTTCATGCTGTGATGATTGACGCTGTAAACATCTTCAGCAGTCAGTTTAAATCCCAGACGTTGCATCTCAGCCTCATTATATTTTAAAAATAAGGGGATCCACATCCCTTCATCAGCCTTGAGATTAGATCCAAAAACAATTAATAATAAAGCAATTACAATTTTTTTCATAATATAATTTTTAAAACTACAAATGTACGAGAAATTT
>JAITTF010000108.1 GCA_031287215.1 Bacteroidales bacterium | reverse complement strand
CCGACACGATACATAACTAAATCAGAGACTAGGCAAACAATACCACCTACGTAAAGTCTGATGTTAGTGATGCCCAAAAAACAATGATGTCTTTTGGCCTTGATGCTGATTTTTCTTTTGATAAAATAAAGCAGATTGGAGATATAGCACTTGGAGATACACAAAAAATGCAAAGTTTATCACTCGCATTTTCTCAAGCGACATCAACAGGAAAATTAATGGGTCAAGACTTGCTTCAAATGATTAATGCCGGATTCAACCCGCTGGAAACTATTAGTCAAAGAACAGGTAAAAGCATGAAGGAGTTAAAAGAAGAAATGGCAAAAGGAGCAATTTCTGCCGACATGTTGTCTCAAGCATTTGAGTGGGCTACTGATGAACAGGGCCGGTTCTATCAAGGAGCAGAAAAGGCTGGTCAAACGTTAGCCGGTAAAATGGGTAAAATGAAAGACAGTATTTCAGAACTTGCAATATCTGTTTATTCCGCCATTGAACCGATGATTAAACCACTCATTGATTTTACAACAACCATATTTGAATATGTAGGAAAAGGATTAAACTGGTTTGTTGAAAAACTAAGAGAGGGTAACCCGGTGATTATTGGAATTACTTCTGCTATAGGATTTATTACGGCCGCTTTAGTCGTATATAATACAGTTGTAAGTATTACAAAGGCGGCTCAAAAAGGATTAACATTAGCTGTATGGAAATCGAATATTGCCTTCTTATCCAGTCCTGTATTTTGGATCGTAGCCGGAATCATAGCATTGATCGCAGTGATTGTTTTTTTGGCTGTAAAAATTAAAGGATGGGGTACTCTATGGGATGCTACTATAGGTTTTTGCAAAAATATTACTATGACTTTTGTAGAAACGATAAAATTATATTTCATGGGATTAGTTAATGCAATTGCTATTCCTTTAGATCAGATAAAAAAGAAGTGGTATGAATTTAAAAATGCTGTAGGTATAGGAGATGAAAAAGAAAATAACGCTGCAATTAATGCCATAAATAAAGACATAGATGGCAGGATAGATAAAATGGCTCAATCTGCTAAGAATATAAAGAAATATGCACAGGCGGCTAAGGATTCTTTTAAGGGAGTAAAATTAGAATGGGATGATTCAAAATCGATCAAGAATGTTGCTCAAGATTTAAAAAAACAGTTAGGTATCACAGATAACAGTGCAGTTACTAACAATGATTTTTCTAATGATCTATCAAATAAATCCGAAAGCATATCAGCCGGCGGAAAATCGGTCAAGAACTTTAACATTACCATTGGTAGTTTGATTGAAAAAGTGGATAACAATTTTAACAACAGCAGCGATGATCCTGAGACAGCAACTGATTTTACGACAAAATTAAGCGACACACTACAGATGGTACTCAATGATATAAACTATGCAGCTAACTAAAAATAATAGATAATATGAGCCTGATAAACATTTTCGTACCTAAATTAGCAGAGAACTCTCAGCTTGCAAAGATTGGAGCATACGCTGCTACCAATGCTTTGAATTTGGGTAAGGAGATGGCAATCACCGGAGCGAGTCAGGCATTGAGAGATAGCAGATATTCAATTGCTCTTTTTGATGGTTCTTTTAGTGGTGGTGATGTGATGAGAGACAGGCTTAGAACAGGTGTGCAAAAGATTGATAATAATATTCTGCTTTCTACCGTATCCGGGATAGAGATTGAGTTTATTGATGCGAAAATTGATGTAAACAAGAAGAGTGTCATTAAAAATACTCCACTAATTGGTAGAAATGGTGATGTGAAGGAGTATATTAACCAAAGTGATTATACTATAAAAATTTCAGGCAATCTTTATGCCGGGAATATGTATGAAGAGGGTTATAATATAAAAAACCATAATAAGGATAGCAAAAGATTTCCATACGAGGAGCTGTCGATGCTAAACTATATTTTGAACGAGAACAGGAGTTTGAAAATAAGTGCTCAATATCTCAATATTTTTGATGTAAATCAGGTGGTTTTTAAGGCAGCAGATTTTAATCAAAGCAATATGAAATATTTTAATGTGATGCCGTTCACTCTCTCATTTGAGAGTGATAATGATTATGAATTTTTAATCAAGGAGGACTAATCAATGAAACGAATACGAATATCTTCTCCATACTCAACGAATTTAACCCGGAATGATTCTAAGTTATCTACGAATCTCCAATATCCACAATTGGTGAAGTTGTCATATTCAACGACTTTAACTCGTAAGTCTTCTCCATATTCAACAACCTTTACTCTCCCTGACAACCTGATTGGTTTCACTTCTGAATGTTCCTGTTTATTGAATGTGCAGTTTGATTTATCAAATCCATCAGGATTTTGTAAGAAGAACGGAAATAGAATCAAAAACAGTAACCTTTTCATATAAAATCGAATAAAATGTTAACACTAAAGTGCAGTATAAAAATCACCGGCAAAGATAGTAAAAAAAAAACTATCTCGCTTGACTATTGCAATAACATTGAGGTGAAAACGAGCATAAAAAATTTAACTGATACTGCTACTGTTAAGATTCCGAGGAAAATAAAATGGAGAGAAAAGCCTGTTTTTGACTTTTTGAATCGAGATGATCAAATAAGTATTGCAATAGGATATGAGGAATACGGAATGGAAACGGTATTTAATGGTTATATAACAAGCGTTGAAAATGGATTTCCCATCGTTATTAAATGCGAAAATGAAATGCGAATTTTAAAGAGCATTAGTACCAAGGAGGCTAAGAAATATGATAAGTTTGATTTGAAAAAGTTTTTTAAAGATAATGATGTTGATATTGACGTTGTTATGTTGGGAGATGTTTCATTTGGAGCTATGAATATAAACAAAGATGTTACCATAGCGCAGGCGCTTGATAAAATAATGCAGACTTATACTTATTTGAAGTGCTATTTTTCAGATGGTAAATTTTATGCAGTTATGCTAACTACTCCATCAGCTGAAAAAAAAGCGATAGTTTTCTCTCCGGATAGAAATATGATTAGCGACAATTTGACATACACATTAGCGGAGGATGTAAAGGTGTTTGTAAAGGCGGTTCACATTAATAGCGATAATAGTAAGATTGAGGTGTATTCACCCAAAGATGCAGAGAAAAAAAAGGATGGTCTTTCACAGCAACAATTTTACTTTCCAGAATGCCCGGACAAAGATAAAAATGCGCTTCAGGATTTTGCAGATAAAAAACTCAAGGAGTTTAAGGTGGATAAGATGACCGGAACCTTTACTTCTTTCGGTATTCCATTTTTAAGGAAAAGTGATATTGTTGGTCTGAGAGACAATTTAAAAAAGGAGAGAGACGGAAGGCGATTTGTGGTTGATGGTGTTGATTATAATTTCACGACTTCCGGATACAGGCAGGTAATTACACTTGGTGATGAAATTAAATCTGATTACTTATGAGCAATACAAGAGAGATAGCAAGACAGATTAGATCATTAGCACAAACGAATGGATTTGAAACATACGCTTGCAAGGTGGTTAGCGTGGATGGCGCGACCTGTTCTGTTAGTCGTGTTATGGATGAAATGAAAATAGAAGGGGTTAGAATGAATGGAACAATAACAGAAGATGATGGTTTGGTGATAGTTCCAGAGCAAGATAGTGATGTGTTAATTACCAACATTGACGATAATCAGTGGTTTGTTTCTCAATACTCGAAGATTGAGAAAATAATACTACATGTAAAAGATAAAATAGAGATTAATGGAGGTGATAATGACGGGATGGTAAAGATTAAAGAATTGACGGACAAATTGAATGGGTTAAAAGATGTGGTGAATGGATTCGTTAACACTTATAACGCGCACACTCATATATGTGCTGTTCCCGGTTCTGCATCAGCAACACCTGTAGCCCCACAAACCCAAACGGCGCAACCATTTAATAAATCTGATTATGAAAATGATAAAATAGTACACTGATGAGAGGAATATTAGTAGATGAAAATGGGGAATTGATGATACGCAATGGGAGTATGGTGATAGGGGATTGCAGAGCTGATATTGTGGAGAGATTAGTAGTTGCTTTTCCAGGGGAATTTAAACAGGCTCCATTATTGGGAGGAGCATTAAGAAAAGAGATAAATGGAGTGGTTGATGCTGCATGGGGTTTGGATGTAAAAAAACAGCTAAGAAGCGAGGGTGTTGATGTGAGAGGCATAAGAGTTAATGAAATAGGAATACAAGTTGAATTAAACGATTAAAAAAAATAAAGACATGAAACAGGTAATAGCAGGAAAACTTTACGAAGTGGATGAGCAGACGAATGCGTTGATTCCGGTGGTTACATCTGCCGAAGAAGGTGTAAACATAGTGATTGCTGGAAAGTTATATAATATAGATCCAACAACTAACGCTTTAATTCCTGTTGTAAAAATATCAGGCGATGGCGATATATCAGCAGAATTGCAAATACTGAATTTCAAGCAAGTTGCAATCTGGAATGGAACAGAATATATATACGTATTACTTAAAGAATTGGACAGCAACACGCAGGCGTTGGCTACAGATACGTACGTGGACGCCAAGATAGCAGATGGTAAGACTACCGTTTTTGAATGGAAGGGGGAGATCGACACATTACCTGCTACGGCGAATATAGGTGATATATATAAGCAGACGAGCGATGGCGATCTGTATTGGTGGTCTGGAAGTGAATGGCTTGACTTTACGCCTGAAGTAGATTTGAGTCAATATTACACCGCGCCAGAAACTGACAGTTTGATATCCCTTAAGCAGGATGCTCTCAATAATAATCAGATAAACGCGGTCAATAGCGGAATCACCGCATCTAAAGTTACTGGTTATGACGCCAATAGTCCTGTTAGAATCTTTGCAACATTAGCGTCAGCAGCAGCATCACAGGCTAATCCAACTTGGGTTTGCTTGTATCCGGAATCGTAAAAAAATAAAATTATGGGAGCAATATTAAACGGAGTAAAACAAGGAATGCCATTAGTGAATGGCGTGAAGATGAATGGGTTGATTGGGGGGAGTAAAATATGGAAAAAGGGTTACTGGAAGATAGTAACTTCTCCCGAAACTTTAAACAATACATATATGATGAATGATGGAAACGGAAATGTGTATGTGTCTAAAAATGGGAATGCTCTTTCAAATTATTGCTATAAATTTGATGGCATAAATTGGGTAAAAATAAATTTTCCAACGCCATTGTCCATGTACTATATGACGCATGATAGTAATCATAATGTTTATTTCACAGGGAATTCATCGGCACAAAGAAGTAACATTTGGTACAAATATGATGGAACAACATTTACGCTGATAACTCCTCCTGTAGCCTTAGCGTCTCAAGGATTATGTACTGATAGTAATGGAAATATATATACGCAAGATACTGTTAATATGAGTAGTCTGACGTATGATTTCTACAAATATGATGGTAGTGTATGGACTAAATTACCATCTCCTCCTGTGCAATTAATGGCCTATTATATGAAATGCGATAATAATGGTAATTTATATGCAGTTAATTCTTCCGTTTCAACAGTTGGCTGGTATAAATATGATGGATCGACATGGACGTTGATTAATCCACCTGTTCCTTTGAATTCGTATAACATGAATATAGATGTTAATAATAATGTATATGCATTCAATGGAAATACCGGAGTTACATCGAGTAACATTTATAAATATGACGGAAATAGTTGGACGCTAATAACGCCTCCGGCCCAATTACTTATTGTTTACGTCTATGCAGACAAATCAGGAAATATATATATGAATTCCAGCAATTCTCCTACTAACAGTTGGTACAAATATGATGGGAATGATTGGTACCATATTCCACCTTTTACACCTTTATCCGGAAGCGACAATACAAGAAACTCAGGAATTCTGATGATTGCGAATGCATGCCCAGCCATTGCAGAAGCATCGAACGTATGGGGAATGTATAATGGTAGTGAATGGATTAGAATAGAAGATTCCCCAATAGATCTCGTTAATATATTTATGAATATTACTGATAATTATCTACTTACGTGTGATACTTATAATACACCTACGAACAAGTGGTATATTTATGTGTTTTAAAATAATAAAATAAAAATATGACAAAGCAAGAATTATACAACAAAATAAAAGCAAAAGGATATCAGTGTTTTGATGATAAAATCAATATCATTGGCGTTCGCAGCTCACACACATTTACTAACCTCTTTGATGACTACATCTATGTGTCATACAAAGATGTATTCAGGACCTATCCCTGCACTACCGATCCTGGTTCCTACTACATGCAGATGCCCAAGGATGGGAATGCTAAGGGTGTTGCTGTGCTCAAGCCTAATCAATATATCGACACATGGCAGTTTGGCCTCCACAAGGGACAATATAAGGCCTTAGTACAAGCGAAACCTGTTACGGTATATAGAGATGCCAATACAAATAATATAATCGATTACACGAAAGAAGATACAGGTTTGTTTGGCATAAATATTCATAAGGCTGGCAATAACTCCGCAAAGATAGATAATTGGTCGGCAGGCTGCCAGGTATTCAAGATAGAGGCTGATTTTAGTAATTTTATAAATATATGCGAATCGACCAATCAGAAGTTCTTTACTTACACTCTTTTAGATTTAAATCAATAAAAAATAGCAGGTATGAAAAAGTACATTTACATCGCTATCGGAGTAGTTATTTTAGGCTTAGTAGCCTCAACAGTTATATTTTGGAATCAATCAAAATCGCGTAAAGAGCAGTTGAAATTGAAAGACGCCTCAATAGAGATTTTACAAAAGCAATTAATTACTTCAAATAAAACCATTGAGATGCTTGGATCATTGGATGCTGTAAGATGCGAGATTAGTTTCAATGTAACAAATAAGGCTGTGTTTGGTAAAATAACCAATGGGGATATTTCTCAGGTGGCAGAAGCTATTTTAAATTATACCAGAGAAGAGTTATACCGTGGAATGAATGACACAATAAAATTAAAAAAATGAATACAATAGAAGTATTAACCCAAATTATAATGCCCATTATCACATTAGTTTGTGGTGGAGGGTGGTTTATTAACCGGAGGCAAAAGAAGTCTCTTGAAAAAGCGACAGCCAATAAGGCTAAAATTGATGCGACAAAAGATGCAGTTGATTTAGCTGAAGACATTGCAAGAAAGTACGCTGAATTAGTTAAGTCGAGTATGGGAGACCATGACGGACGACATGATAAACTTGATGAATCTATCGGATGGATTAAAGATGAAATTGGTTTCATCGGTGAATATTTGAACGGTGATTTTGTTTCTTTTAGAAAAAGTAAATCAAAAAAACGGTAAAACATAATGGCAAAGACAATTAGAGAGATACAGGATGATATTAAGATTGCATTTATTTCGGATGCTGAACTTTTAAGCAAGTATGATTTGGAGTTTGCAGGAAATGTCGGCGATGAAGTTGCATTTTATGATGACCACTTTTCAAAAGTGTCTGTTGAGTCTATTTTTATCTATCTTGTCTCTTTGGTTGCACGTACTATTTATGTCATGTTTGATTGGATTAGAGATGATGTCAATTACATGGTAGAGCATGAACGTTATGGATATACTGGGTGGTATGAGAAAATGGCTTTAATTTTTAGATATGGATCAGGAATTAGCAATAATTATGGGCCTACAGGTTCTGATTTCTCAGAAAATACTATCTATCCGGATGAAATGAATGCCGATGATCTGGCACAAGCACAAGTAGTAAAACACGCTTTTGCAAAAGAAGAAACAGCAGGAAGAGGAGTCGTAATAAAAGTTGCCGGAGAGAATGAGAATGGTGAGAT
>JAITTF010000097.1 GCA_031287215.1 Bacteroidales bacterium | reverse complement strand
GTTGAAAACGTCGTATCCAAGAGCTTGGATAGATGGCATGATGAGGGCGTTTTTTGTCGCTTCCTCTGTCGGGAGATTGTCTTTCAATTTTTCGATACGCTCCGTAATCTGTTTGATTGAATCTTTGAAGTCCATAAGATTAATTTTTTATTATTTATTCATTTTATTAATCAGGGATATTAGCGAATTTTGCAACTCAAATAATTGTTTGTGCATCTCGTCCATTCTCAATAGGTTTTCATTTTCCCTTTCCAACTTCAGCTTTGCGATGTCATTCCGCTCCCGTACCATTTCCATAATAAATCTGTCTTTCTCGGCCAGCAATTCGACACAGCTCCTTTCTTTTTCGTCTAACATCGCAACCATATTGTCATGTTTATCCTCGATCTTCTTTCGTAATTGCGCTATTATATAGTCCTTGTCTGCAACCATCTTTATTAGATTGGAAATGTCATTAGGGTTATTGTTTATTGTATGCCCATTGCCCTGTATGCCGACTATGCCTTGGTTGTTTTCAACTTCGTTTTTTTGAACATTTTTTTCTTTTATCATATCGCCTTCGCCTGCTCTTAACCATGATTCATTCAATTCGGGATATGCCTCTGTAATTTTTTTAAGAGATTTTAACGATATTTCTCCTTTCATATTGTTAATTAATCCTCTTGACAAACCTACTTTTTCCTCAAATTTCGTTTGCCCAATTTTCAAATAAGCCAAAAACTCTAATAATCTTTCTTTCACTTTTTATTTGTTTTTACTGATTTATATCTGTATATTTGCATCGTGTTTTAATTAAAATTTATTTTATCATGGATACATCTTTTGAAGAAGTATATGCAGACACCCTCAATTCGCTGATTGACAAATCAGAATTTCAAGAAGACTTAACCTTGTCGCAAATAGCCTTTGCTAAAGAATACGGATTTGTTATGCCTAATGAATCATTAAAACGCTTCCGGAATCTCAAATACTTGCGATTTTCTTTTATTTTCAATCCATCCTTATCCATAAAGTACTGCTTCTATATCATTTACATAAAGATAAGACAATGGAAACTAAAGATAAAAGCACGGAGGCAATTGCGCCCATTCCCGCAATCTTAGCATACTTCAATGCAATATTACTTATCTGCATACTTTCGTAGCTGCAAACCAAACTCTTGTATCCGAAAAAAGCCGAATTAGCAAGACTTTGCAACGTAGAAGACTGTAAAGCCAATTCTCCTTTCTTGGTAATCATTCCTTTTGTATTATCAATGTTTCCGGTTTCATCTTCATAGGCACAGATGTAACTTATTGCAATAAGATAGTCAAGCGCTTTTCTTATATCGGGTATCGTTACAGAATGATACAATTCCCTATCTTCTTTGCTTTTATCAGCAACAAACCAAGTCAAATCTTTGGTCGACAAACCTTGATTTAGGGCGAATTGCTCTAAAATAACAGCCCTCAAATAATACTCCTGATAGATTTTATAGGCTCTTACTGCATTGTCTATATCTATTGTTTCCATAAAAATTTATTTCCCTTATAATCAACTACTTATAAAGTATTTTGCATTTTACTTAAAAATATCTGTAAAAAGTTTGTTTATCACAGATATTTATCTGTATCTTTGCATCGTGTTTTAATTAACACGTGTACAAATATAATGATTATTTGAGAATAATACAATAATAAACTAATAAGTTAAAATTTAAAACGATGCGAAAAGGACAGAAGTTAACATTTAAGACGCCTTGGAAAATCATAAAAGAGGCGAAGGAGTTGGAAATCTACAAAGAGTACAACGAGTTGATAAAGGAACCGGGAGCGATGGCGACAGCCGTTGATACACATTTGGCTGGAAAGTACGGTTTTGGTTCGGAAACAACCATTTGGGTTATCCGGCGGCGGGTTGAAAAGCGGTTGAAAGAGGAGGAGGAAAGCAAATCATGAAAAAGAAAACGAAAGCGGAAGATACACCCTCCGTACCGCGTGGGAATCTATCGGACGAAAGGTATATAAAAGCCCTTGAGGAATCCAACAAGGTGCTGAACGCCGAAAACAGGCGGCTCGTGAATATGCTTATTACCCAACTAAACCGGAGGGAGAAAGAGGCTGACAGATGCGCAAGATGCTTATTAAAAATGAATCATCAAACGTAAAGGTATGAAAGCGTATTTAATCTCAATAAACTGGGCACTTAGCTTTTGCGGACTGTGTGTAGATACGGAAAACTCTCCGCTTTGGGCGGTATTGCTAATGGTTGCATGGTTTGCCGGTTCTTGCTTGCTTTTGAAGTATGCCGACAAACGCGGGTGGATGGATAAGATTATGAAACGGGAAAATGAACACTGCTGTGAATAAAGATTTAAACACCCCTATTTGGCAACTTACCATAGGCGAGTTTTTAGAACTACAAGAAAGTGCCAGACAGCCCAAACAAGAAGTTGTATCGGCTCCTGACGAAAAGTTTGTTTACGGCATACCGGGCATTGCTAAACTGTTGGTATGCTCAAAAACAATGGTGCACGAATACCGAAGACAGGGCTGGATTGAACCGGCGATAAAGCAAATTGGGCGAAAGATTGTTTGT
>JAITTF010000250.1 GCA_031287215.1 Bacteroidales bacterium | reverse complement strand
AAACGATTATAATGATTTCTATATTGGTTTATGGTGGGGATTCTTCTTGTTGGCAGTTTGTCTGGGAACCATCTTTATCAACAATACCTTCTTTGACACCGCTACGATGTACACTAAATTAGGTCATGGTAATGTGGCTATCATCGTCTCCCTATTATGGTTTGTTTATCTTTGCTTAGAAGTAGTAGTGATTTTCAGATATAATAAATTAAGTAAATTATTATACGACAATCAAGATAAATAACAATCATACGTTACAGGGTAATAATTTTTCGATAATAAACATAATAATGTCAGGAAATTTGGTTTTCACAGGTTTCCTGGTTTTTTATTTTTCAAAAATAGACTATGAAAATTAAAAATTATGCTGCGTTAATAGCACAGGAACTAGGACTAAAAGAGCAACAGGTCAAAAATACGATTGACCTCATCTCCTCCGGTGCTACTATCCCTTTTATCGCAAGATACCGGAAAGAATTGACCGACAGTCTGGACGAGGTGATGGTCTCTACAATCAAAGAGAAGTATGAAAAATGGATTGAGTTAGATAAAAGAAGAGCTACTATCATTGATTCTATCGTAAAACAGGAGAAGATGACTCCCGAATTGCAACAACAGATAGACAATGCACTCACAATACAGGAATTAGAAGACATTTACCTGCCCTATAAACCCAAACGCAAAACCAGAGCAACCGTAGCAGAAGAAAAAGGTCTGAAACCTTTGGCGGAAATTTTATTCAGTCAACAGGATATTATCCCCAAAAAAACAGCTGCAAAATATGTGAATCCCGAGTTAGGTGTAAATACCATCGAAGAGGCTCTTCAAGGAGCACAAGATATTATGGCTGAATGGATTTGCGAAAAAAAAGTAGTCCGTGAACGATTGAGACTTCTCTTTACAAAAGAGGCTACTATCTCATCTAAAGTGGTGAAAGATAAAGAAAAAGAGGGAGAAAAGTACGAAAATTTCTTCTCCTCATCGGGCATCTTATCCAAAGAGCCATCACACCGCATTTTAGCCATGTTTAGAGGCGAAAAAGAGGGCTTCTTACGATTAAATATTGCGCCGGAAGAGAAAAAATCGCTCGATTTAGTGCAGAAATACATCATTAGAAGAGATAATCTTGCCGCCAATCACGTAAAATTTGCTATAACAGATTCTTATAAAAGACTATTACAACCTCAAATGGAAACAGAGATGTATAGTTTTTATAAAGAAAAAGCAGATAAAGAAGCAATTTCGGTTTTTGTAATCAATTTAAGGCAACTACTTTTAGCTTCTCCATTAGGACAAAAACGAGTTTTAGCTATTGACCCCGGCTTCAGAACAGGTTGTAAAGTGGTTACCTTAGATGCACAAGGAAAATTATTACACAACGAAAATATCTATCCCCATCCACCCCATACTGAATATAAATTGTCTTCCGACAAGCTCAAAAGATTGGTAGAACAATATCAAATTGAAGCCATCGCTATCGGCAACGGAACTGCAGGCAGAGAAACCGAGAATTTTGTACGCAAAATACCTTTTGAACGAGATTTACAGGTTTTTATGGTGAATGAAAGTGGTGCTTCGGTCTATTCGGCATCGGCACTTGCAAGGGAAGAGTTCCCTGACTATGATGTTACCGTTAGAGGTGCTGTTTCTATTGGTCGGCGACTGATGGATCCTTTGGCAGAATTGGTCAAGATTGACTCCAAATCTATCGGAGTAGGTCAATACCAACATGATGTTGACCAGAATTTACTTCGTAAAAGTCTGGAAGAGACCGTCATCAGTTGTGTAAACCATGTAGGGGTGGAAGTCAATACCGCCAGCAAAGAATTGCTCTCTTATGTTTCCGGCATTGGTCCTGTATTAGCCAAAAATATTGTAGAATATCGCAATGAAAATGGGGTATTCCTAAGTAGAGCAGCCTTGAAAAAGGTGTCCCGTTTTGGAGATAAAGCTTTTGAACAGGCAGCCGGATTTTTGAGGATTTTAAACGCCAAAAATCCATTAGATGCCAGTGCTGTTCACCCTGAAAGTTATGCTATCGTTGAACTAATGGCAAAAAAAATGAATTGTACGGTTACAGACCTTATGAATAAAGACACTCTCCGTAAAGAGATTAACTTACAAAATTTTATAAACGAAAAAGTGGGGTTACCTACTTTAAAAGACATTATGACAGAATTAACAAAAAAAAATCGCGACCCGCGTGAGGAAATTGATTCCTTCGAATTTGACAACAACATCTCTAACATCCGCGACCTCCAAGCAGGAATGGTCATTCCGGGAATTGTTACTAACATTACCAACTTCGGTTGCTTTGTGGACATAGGTGTTCATCAAGACGGCTTGGTTCACATTAGCAATATTGCTAATCAATTTATCAAAAACCCTAACGACATCCTTAAACTTCATCAGAAAGTGATGGTTAAAGTGTTGGACGTAGAAATTGATAGAAAAAGAATCAATCTTTCTATTAAAGATGCTCAGGAATAATAATTGAGTATAAATATACCTGCCTGCAAAAGGCAGGTATTTTATTTTATTTTCCCAATTTTATCACAGTAGTTATAGCCTAAAATCTTTAAGCGTTGTTTTTGTGTTGGTAATTTAGTAATAAAATTATCCCAATTTTTTTCTCTTTTTGGAGTCCAAACAGCCTCTGCAAGAGCACTTAAACGTGGCAATAACATATATTCGGCATGGGCTGTATTAGAGATAAATTCTGCCCAAAGGTTGGCTTGACCTCCTTTGACAAATTTAGCTTCTTCGTCAGTGAGTGCTTCAGGAATAGGGTCAAATTGATAAACCTTTTCCAAAGGAATATAACAACAAATAGCCTCGGGCTCATCCTCTTTGTCGGCTTGGTAATAGTCCAAGTAGCAATGAGAATTGGGAGCCATGATGACCTTATTGCCCTGTTTGGCAGCTTTAATACCCCCTTTATCTCCTTGCCACGACATTATGGTTGCAGTAGGAGTTACACCACCATCTAAAATTTCATCCCAACCAATAATCCGCTTGTGATAGGACATAATATGTTTCTCTATATCTCTGATCATCCAACTCTGAAGTTCTTCATCATTGTTGAGTTGTAGCGATTTGATCTTATTTTGACATTTTAGGCATACTTTCCAATTATCTTTATAAGCCTCATCTCCTCCAATATGGATGTACTGGCAGGGAAATAATTCAACTACTTCATCAATAATTTTCTTTAAAAAAACCATCACATCATCATTTCCGCCACACAAAATCGCTTTGGGAGGCCAATAGGGACCGATTTGAACGTAATAGGAATAGTCATCACAAGCAAATTCGGGGTATGCCGCCAGTATTTCCGAACAATGTCCCGGAATTTCAATTTCAGGAATAACATCAATATTACGGGCAGCAGCATAAGCAACAATTTCTTGAATCTCTTTTTTAGTGTAAAAACCACCATAAGTAGCTTTTTCTCCTTCAGCAGGAGGAGTTCCTTCTGTCCAACGTTGCTGACTCCGATCTACTGACCAAGCACCTATTTCTGTCAATTTGGGGTAACTATCTATCTCAATACGCCATCCATGGTCATCGGTTAAATGCCAGTGAAATTTATTTAATTTGTATAGAACCATTAAATCAAGATGTTTTTTAATACTTTCTACATCAAAAAAATGTCTTGAAACATCTCGATGACTTCCACGCCATTCAAAACGAGGATAATCGGTAATATGGAGAACCGGTAAAAGGAGACTGTCTTGAGGTTGTACAGACACATCAGGAGGCGCTAATTGCACCAAAGATTGAAAACCATATACTAAGCCGGCACTACTATTGGCAGAGATGGTAATATGGTTGAGATGAATAACCAGGTCATAGCCCTCGTTTCCTAAATACGTTTTTTCTGACTCGTTAATTTTGAATATAATACCCATACAAGTATCACAGACCTCTTGTTGGAAAGTGATATTGAAATGATAAAAAGAAAAAACAGTAGCAAGATGTTGTGATATATATTGAATTTTAGGATCCTCCGGATTGGTATTCACAAACAGGATGTTAGTGTTATCTTTGAGAAAAAAATGGTGCACTTCTACAGAATTAATTTCTGCCGGTTGAGGCACAATGTTTATTAAGGATGATTGAGCAGTACTATTAAAAGAATTTACTAACAATAGATACAGCAAAAAAAAATAAAGTGTAATTTTTTTATTATGCATAAAGCCTTCTTTTTTAAGATATTTGATTGCAAAGATACAAAAAAGTAGAAAATGTATTGTCCAACCACGTTGTTAATATCGTTCCCCGGAAAAAGGTGGTCAGTTTTCAGTTTTTCGTTCCATTTTTTGCTGTAACTAAAATTCATCCAACCATATTTTTTGGTTTGGAAACCTGCAAATTCACAAACCAAATACTTTCCATTCCATTTGATTGACGCGGGAGTAAAAGCAAATGCATCTGCATACTTTTCTTGGAGTGATGTTGTTTTTGTTTGAAATTTTTTGTACCTTTGCCATCTGAAAATTCACTTTGGTTGTTTTTGCAGCACCAAAATTAGTGAAAAAAATTCAAACGGCAAAGCGTTGCAAGTGTTTCATTTACAATATTTTGCTAATTTTTTCTGAAATCTAATTGCGGATTTAAGGTTATTTTAAATTTTGTTCACCTATTTTTCCATATCTGCGTTCACGAGATTGAAATTCACCTATTACTTGCCACAAATATTCTTTGTCAAAATCAGGCCAGAATACCGGTAAAAAGAAGAGTTCTGTATAAGAAATCTGCCAGAGCAAAAAATTACTAATTCTATACTCTTTGC